>DASPGQ010000471.1 GCA_035620555.1 Vicinamibacteria bacterium | reverse complement strand
TCAGACGTTGCCCCCGAGCAAATCTCGAGGTCTCACTGGACCCGGGTCGAGATTCTGCCCGGCCTCGAGTTTCATGTTTCGAGCCGGCATCGGATTCCATCCCCAGCCCAGCTCGAGGAGCTCGTCCACTGGTGCCGTCGTCATTTCCGTCAAGAAAGGGAGGAAGACCATGCGTAACCCGACGTCTCAGACCGAGACTGCCGTAGGCCTCTTGGCAAAGAAGGGGGAACCGATTCCGCTCGAAGGGGTCCGGGTCGAGGCATCGATTCGAGATTTCTGCAGCCGAGTCACGATGACTCAGCGTTATCGAAATCAGGAGTCCCACCCCATCGAGGCGGTCTATGTCTTCCCGTTGGATGAGATGGCGGCGGTCTCCGGCTTCGCGGCCTGGATCGACGGTGTCGAGGTCTTTGGCGAAGTGAAGGACCGCGACGATGCGTTCGCCGCATACGACGACGCACTCGCCGAGGGCCATGGCGCCTATCTTCTCGATCAGGAGAAGCCCGATGTCTTCACCGCCAGCATGGGGAACCTCCCGCCCGAAAAAGAAGTGCTCGTGAAGCTGACCTACGTGGCCGAGCTCACCCGGGAAGGGGACGACCTTCGATTCGTTCTTCCCACGACGGTCTCGCCCCGCTACGCTCCGCCCGAGGATCTCAAGGGTGTCGGAAGGCCCCCCGCCGAGGCCGTGAACCCTCCCGTGGAATGGAGCGTGCCGTACGGTCTCGATCTCACGGTCTCGATCGACATGGGAAGCGCCATCCGCTCCGTCGAGTCGCCGTCGCACCCCATCGCCGTGGAGATGGACGGGCCGACCGCCACCGTACGGCTCGGAGAACGGCAGAGCGCGATGGACCGAGACTTCGTCCTTCTCGTCCGCCTCGCCGAGCCCGAAAAGCCCCGGGCGTGGATCGAAGAGACCGAGTACGGCGAGTCCGTCGCGATGATCGCGTTCCAGCCCAAGCTCGAGACCCAGGAGGCGCCCTGCGAGCTCGTCTTCCTCGTGGATCGATCGGGCTCCATGATGGGAACCTCCTTCGAGGAGGCCCGCAACGCCCTCCAGCTTTGTTTGAGAAGTCTTCCGGAGCAAACCTGGTTCAATGTCGTGGGCTTCGGCTCCAGCCATCAGATGCTCTTTCCCGAAAGCGTTCCCTACGGGGAGAAGACGCTGGCCAAGGCGAGCCGCCACGTCGAGAGCGTCCAGGCGGATCTCGGAGGGACGGAGATCTTGCCCGCGCTCGAATCCGTGCTCTCCGCCCCCGCGCGGACGGAGCTTCCGCGGCAGCTCTTCATCCTGACCGACGGCGAGGTCACCAACACCGAGGCCGTGATCGCCCTGGTGCGCAAGCACTCCGACACGACGCGCGTCTTCACCTTCGGAATCGGCGCCGGGGCGAGCCATCACCTCGTTCGCGGAGTGGCCCGCGCAGGCGAGGGCGCCGCCGAGTTCATCTCTCCGGGCGAGCGCATCGAATCGAAGGTGCTGCGCCAGTTGAAGCGAGCGATCGCGCCCGCTTTGACCGGCGTCCAGGTCGACTGGGGCGGGCTCGTCGTCAAACAGGCGCCCCATCGCGTTCCCCCGGCCTTCGCCGATGGAAGGCTCCTCGTGTACGGCTTTCTCCAGGATGCACCGCATTCCAACGAGACCGAGATTACGCTCCGGGCCACGGGCCCCGAAGGAGACGTCTCCTTCTCCGTTCCTTTCTCTTTCGAGAACGAGAGGCACGGCAATCTCATTGCCACACTCGCTGCCAGGACTCTCCTGAGAGATCTCGAAGAAGGCGCGAGCGAATTTCATGAGCGCGGTTCGCTCCAGCGACGAGCGGGCAAGGACCGCGTCAAAGAGGAGGCGGTGCGCCTCGGCGTGCGCTACGGCCTGACGTCCCAGTGGACCTCGTTCGTCGCCGTCGAAAGGCGAGATACGCCGGTGAAGGGCGAGATGCTGCTCCGCCGCATCCCCGTCGCCCTCACTCGCGGCTGGGGTGGTTGGGATTCCGCGCGATACGCATGCCTGAGACTTGATTCGTTCGCCGAGATGTCGAGTGCTTCCGATGATGTTGAATATTCTATCGCTCCAAGTTGTGCGGCTCCCCCGAGCATGGCCGACCGTTCATTTGACGAGCTCGTGCGCCTCCAACGCGCGGATGGGTCCTGGGACCTGAACAGAAACT
>DASPGQ010000470.1 GCA_035620555.1 Vicinamibacteria bacterium | reverse complement strand
GGATGTTGCCGACCAGGGTGACCTCCCGAGCGTGTCGTTTCGGCCGGACCCCGAGCACGCCCGGCAGCAGAATGTCGGCGCCGTCGTCCGCGTGGCTCGACAAGCTGCCGATCGGGTGAGCGAGGCGGTTGCGAGCCGCAGAGTGCCCCTCGTGCTCGGAGGCGACTGTACCGTGAGTGTTGGAGTGATCGCGGGTTTGCTCCAGCATCGAGCTCGCCTCGGCCTTCTTTACTTCGATGGGGACGTGGACCTCAACACCCCCGAGACGACGCGCTCGGGGATCCTGGACGGGATGGTCGTTTCTCACCTCCTCGGCCGCGGAGCGGCAGAGCTCGCGGGGATCGGGCCACGGAGTCCTCTCCTGACCGAGGAGGACATCGTGCTCTTCGGCTACGACGTGGAGTCCGGCTGGATCGACCCTCCGGAGCTCGAGACCCTGGAACGTTGTCGCATGTCCAAGTACCCCGCTGCGCTCGTTCGGGCGGACGCGGCTGCGGCTGCGGAGGAAGCGCTGCGTCACGTGGAAAGCCGCTCCGACGCGATCCTCGTTCACTTCGACGTAGACGTGAGCGACACTCCCGCCGCCGATGTGCCCCATCCGAAAGGACTCGACGCCGATTCGGCCTTCGCCGCGCTGAACGTCTTCGCCGCGGCTCCCAAGTGCGGGGGTGTCGTCGTGACGGAGCTCAACGTGGAGCAGGATCCGGACGGCCGTCAGGCCGATCGCATGGTCTGCGGCCTGGTCGAGGCCTTCGATGCGCGAATCGGATAAGGGGCTCCGAGCACCTTCGCTGGATCCGGTGGACCGGCGCATCCTCGCTCTTCTCCAGGAAGATGCCCGGACGCCGAATGCCGAGATCGCTCGGCGCGTGGGGTTGGTGCCCTCGGCCATCTTCCAGCGCCTGCGAAAACTGGAGAAGCTGGGTGTCATCGTCGGGCACGAAACCCGAATCGACCCGCGTGCCGTCGGCCTGGGACTCACGGCCTTCATCTTCGTGAAGGCGGACGAGAGGGTGGGAAGTCGAGAAACGGCGGACCGCCTCGCCAAGCTCCCCGAAGTGCAGGAGCTGCATCACGTCGCCGGTGAAGATTGCTATCTGGTCAAGGTTCGCGTCGAGGACGCGGCGAGGCTGGGGAAGCTTCTTCGTGAAAAGGTGGGGGGGATCCGTTCGGTGCGATCGACCCGAACCACGATCGTGCTCGAGACGATCAAGGAAACCGGCAAGTTGCCGATGACCGCCGGGCCGACGCGCCCGTGACCAGGCGTGTGGAACGTCTCCAGATCACCGACCCGGAGCATCGGGATTCGTGAGCGCACCCCAGGCCGTCTCGGCGATGGCGGCATCCTGCACCCCGACGCCGGTGAGGTCGCAAACGATGAGCTCGTCGGCTTCCCGTCCCGCCTTTCTTCCGATGACGATGTCACCGAGCTCCGCGTAGACGTCCTCCTCGCGCACGAGTCCGGCGACGAGGGCGTGATGCAGCTCGCCGAGCGCGGCGCATTGGGACCGCCGGTCGACGACGATTTTGTCGGCTTTCGCGAGAATCTTCTCGTCGAGCTCCTGTTTCGCCGGGCCGTCCGAACCGACGGCGATGAGCGTCGCGCTCTCGAGGACGTCCTCGACGCGGACGATGGGTTTGCGCGCGGACGTGACCGTGAGCACGAGGTGGGCGTCGCGTACCGCCTCGGTGGCGTCGTCGGCGGCAGAGCAGGGGATACCGAGCTCCTCCCGCATTTCCGCGCAGTAGCGCTCGACGTGTGCGCGCGTCGGACTCCAGACGATGACCGAGCGAAGCGTTCTCACGCGGGCGATCGCGCGGAGCTGATAGCGGGCTTGCGCCCCGCTCCCGAGAACCGCCATCCTGTCGGTGTTCCGCGGGGTGAGTAGCTCCACGGCAAGCGCACCCGCCGCTGCGGTTCGCATCTCCGTCAGGTACGCGTTGTCATGCAACAAGGCGAGGGGCGTTCCCGTCGTCTGACTGAGCACGAGCACGAGACCGGAGCTCGTGGGCAGGCCGCGCTCGGGATTTCGATAGAAGCCCGAGGCGATCTTCACGGCAAAGATGGGTGCGCCTCGGATGGCTGCGCCCTTGACGTGAACCTCGCCGGCGCAATCGGGGAAATCGAACGACATCGGCGCCGGCTGCTCGGCGCGTTCTTCCGCGAGGGCACGGAAGGCGCGGGTGACCGCCTCGAAAGCCTCGCGCTCCCGGACGACCTTACGAAGATCTTGCTCTCCGATGATGCGCACGATTCGAATCGTTCCCGGCGCGGATGATGCAGGACGCAGATAGGTGAGTCAAGGGGCTTCGCGCAGCTGAATATAGTTGGCGGCGAGCTCGAGCCGTTTCTCCTCGCTGTCCTTCTCCGCCGAAAAGCGCAGCTCGAACTCGTTGAAGCCAGGGCGTAGCTTTTGGACCGTGACGAAGAAGCGGTAGTCCTGCCAGCGAGGTACTGCCTCGACGACGCCGGCGCTCGCGCCGTTCACGACGAGCTCGACTCCGAACGGACCGGCGTTGGGGTCGGCGTGGGCTCGCAACACGACCTCGAAATCCTTGGGGTAACGGATGGGCACGATCAGGCCGGAGCGGCGCGTCCGAGTGCGTCGAACGAAGGCCCCGAACTCCGAAGTCGGAGGCCGCCAGCCGTCATCGAAGAATACGTGAGGCCTTCTGGGATCCGCTTCGGGCTCCCAGCCCAGATAGCGGGGGTCGACATCCGACCAGAAACCGACTCCGTTATCGAACGGACGAATCCGGATGGGCTCGAGGCCGGAGGCGACGTAGTTTTTCTGGAGGAAGGCGGCGATCTCCGGGGTCACGGAATCCCGGAGGTAGTGGCTCCAGAAGATCATCTTGGGAATGGCCCGGCCGGTTCTCAGCGCCTCGAGCATGTCGCGGTGCTCCGCTTCCGATTGCAGCGCGAAGACATGAGGGTGCTGAAAATGGTGGAAGAAAGCTTGCGGGCGGAAGAGGCCGAGGCCGGTGAAGCCGTCGAATGTCGTCTCCCAGGGCGACGAGTTGCGGAGGACGTACTCGATCCCCTGCAGCGTTCCCCAGTTTCCCCGGTCGAAATCGGAGCGCAGTCTCGTCATCGGGACGATGCTCAGCGCCAGGACCGTCACCGCGAGAAGCCCGTTCGCCGCCGACACGAAACCTCCGAATACGCGCCGCGCCGTGAGCTCGGCGACGTCGACGAGAGCCGAGGCAGCGAACAGGGAGAACAGGGGCAGGATGAGAAGAAAGTGCTGGTAGGACATCGCCGGATGGAGGGGGAGCGTCGCGATGAGCGACAGAGTGGGAAGGATCACGGCGGGAGCTCGTCGCGCGACGGACGGGGCGCGAAACATCGTCGCGATCGCTTGGATCGTGCCGATGCCTCCCAGGATCACGGTGGCGGGATCGCGGCGGACGAGCTCCGCGAGAAACCCCCAGGCGTCCAGTCCCGGCCACCGCGTGTTGACGAGGAAATTCGAGTCGAAGAAGGCCCACAACGCGTTCCGAGAAGCGAAGTAGGCGAGAGTGAGGGCAAGTGGGACGAGGAATCCCGCCGCTTGCACGGCTACCAGGCGAAAGCGCGCCGGCAGGGGCATCCCGAGCCGGCGGTCGACGATCATCCAGATCGCGGCCGCCGCGAAGCCCGGGCCGACGAAGAGCACTTTCTGCGTGAACATCGTGGCGGCGCCGAGGGCGAGTCCGCTGGCCAGAAAGCGGAAAGCCGCGCCGCGGGTATCGGCCGATGCCCTCCGCACGCCGACGAGCGCCAGATGCACGCTGGCGACGAGCAGAGCCGCCCCCGGAACGGCCGGCCGCACCTCGAGGCTCTTGGACAAGAAGAACGCGGCGTTACCGAGCAGGAGCGCGGCCAGGAGACCCGTGCGGGCATCTCGAAAGGCTCTTCCGAGAACGAACGTCACGGCGAGCGTGGCGCCCGCGAACACCCATATGAAGCGCCTCGCCAGGAATATGAGGCCGAGAGCTTCGTCCGGGATCCGCTCGACGTCGTAGAAACGGAAGAAAGTCGACAGGAAGACGTGGAGCCAGGGCGTGTGATGATCGAAGTAGTCCCGGTAGGGCACGAGTCCTTTGGACACGCAATACGCGAAGTGGAGGTGCTCGAGCTCGTCGGGATTGAACCCTCGCGTCTCGAGAAGCGGCAGTCGCAGCAAGAAGGGGACGCCGATGAGCGCCACGATCAACACCGTGAGAAGCGTCGACGATCTGGGGGCGTTCACGATGGGACGAAAAGTATAGCACTCCGGATTGCCCGTTTCGTGACGGTATGTTACGACTCACTCTCCTTTCAATGACGACCGAGCTTTCTCCCGACACCGAGACGGCGAGAGCCTTCGCGGAGTCGTGGAATCGTCTTCCCGAGGGCTCCGCCTACACCCGGGCTCAATTTCTGGACTGGCTGGCGCCGCTCGATCCCGAGACCGTACGCGGGAGCTCGGTGCTCGAGCTCGGATTCGGAAACGGTTCGCTCCTCTACCACATGGCGGGCTTCGGCCCCGCGCGACTGGTCGGCGTGGAGCTGGCGAACACTCTCGACGTGGCCCGACGAAACTTGAAGGACTTCCCCGGGAGCCAAGTCGAGCTCCACCGCGGGGACATCACCCGGGTGGTGCTCGGGGAGTTCGATGTCGTCTATTGCATCGGCGTGCTCCACCACTTGACCGATCCTGGGGCCGGTTTCGCCTCGGTGATCCGTCATACGCGACCCGGGGGGCGGTTTCACTGCTGGGTCTACGCCTGGGAGGGAAACGCGATCGTTCGCTACCTCGTGGATCCGCTGAGACGAGTGAGCTCGAGACTTCCCTGGTGGCTCACGAAGTACGCTCTGGCCTTGCCTCTCGTGGTTCCCTACTTTGCCTATGCGAAGCTCTTGCGATGGCTCTGGCCCCGGGGAGCTCCCCGCGGCCTCCGCCCCCTGCTCCCGCTGCATGACTACAGTCTCTGGATCGCCGAGCGCGAGCTCGGATTCTTTCACCACGTCGCTTTCGATCAGCTGGTGACCCCCACCACGACCTACATCCCCCGAGAGCAAGTGGAGGATTGGCTCGCGGATCCGAGGGTCGAGCCGGGCTCGGGTTACGTGATCTTCCGAAACGGCAACTCGTGGAAGTTTGGCGGCCGCAGACGCTCGACGGCGCAGGACGTAAACGGCGACGCCCGGTAGCTCGATATCAGGCAGCGACGCCGTTACGGGCCGCGTCCTCGATGGCGGAGCAGAACAAGTCGATCTCCTCGAGCGTCGTAAAAACGTTCGGCGTGACTCGTATGCAAGAAAACTCGTCCTCAACGAAGCGCGGCCTTACGTGGATGCCGTACTTCGCTTCGAGGAATCGGGTGAGCTTCTCAGCGTCGATGCCCGCGAGGCTCATCGCTCCGATTCCCACCGCTTGCTCCGGCTCGTCCGCGTTCCAGATGGTGACACCCGGGAGATCGCGAAGCCGGTCCGTCCATCGCCGCCTCAGATAATGGAGGCGCGCTGCCTTTCGCCCGACGCCGAGGCTGTCGTGAAACGTCAGCGCTTCGGTAACGGCGCCCCGGAGCGCGATGGGGTGGGTGCCGATCTCCTCGAACTTGCGGATGTCGCCGCGCCTGTCGTCGGGCGCGCTCATGAGAGGCCAGATCTTCGGAATCTTCTCTTTGCGCACGTAGAGGAAGCCGGTGCCGACGGGAGCGAGAAGCCATTTGTGAAGGCTGGTGCCGTAATAGTCGCAGTCGAGATCGTCCCGGGTGAAGGGGAAGTGGGCGAAGCCGTGGGCACCGTCCACGAACGTCTCGATGCCGCGCCGCCGTGCCATCTGGCAGATTTCTCTGACGGGAAAGATCTGTCCGGTGGTGTAGGTGACGTGGCAGACGAGGATGACCTTCGTGCGCGGCGTGATGGCCTGCTCGATGGATCTCGTGATCTCGTCGAGGCTCGAGGGTGGTGTGGGATACGGAACCGCCCGGTGCACGATGCCGTCCCGCTTCTCGCGCTGGCGCCAGGTCGTGACCATGCGCGGATAATCCTGGGTCGTCGTGAGGACTTCGTCTCCTGGCGCGAGGTCGAGGCCGAATTGAAGGATCTCCATCGACTCGCTGGTGTTCCGGGTGATTGCCATTTCTTCGGAGTCGCATCCGAAGGTGGCCGCTAGACGTCGGCGCACGACCTCGACCCGAGGTCCGAGCATCTCATCGACGTAATAAGAGGGACTCATATTCGTGACGTCCCAATACTGCTGCATGGCGGTTTGTACCGAGCGCGGTGCCGGGCTGACGCTCCCGCTGTTCAAATTGATGGAATTCCGGTCGATGGTGAAGGCGTGCCGAACCTGGAACCAGAAATCCTCGTCGCGGGCCAGCTCCTGCGCGCTCCGGCTCGCCGCCGCCGCGACACTCGCGCGCACCTGGGCGAGGGCGTCGGAGCGGACCGCCGCGAGACAACCGCCCGCGATGCCGAGAAAGGTCCGTCGGTTCAGCGTCATCAGAGGGACCCCATTTTAACGAAACCCGGCACGAGCTACCCCGCCTTCAGGCGCCCCTTCATATCCCTGTATGCCGTTTCGATGAGCTTTCTCAGGGCCGCGGCATCGACGTCACGTTCGGGCCTGAGTTTCACGTGGCGCATGTACTTGCCAGTACCTTCCAACAGGCCCGCCGGATCGGCAATCTCGGCGCCACGAAAGAACCCGACGTTCACGTGAGCTTTGAAGGCGTTGACATAGGCAAATGCCGCATCGCCGACACACACGGTCGGATGGCCATCGTGCAATAACTCTCGGACATCGTCTCCGCAATGGCGCATCACCTCGAACCAGCGACTCGCGATCCTCCCCAACTCACCCGAATGCTGATGCATCCAAGCCTCGATGGCCGGATCTCGCTTGACCGAGCTTTCGAACCGCATGAGTTGGCTCATCGTGATCTCATTCCCGACGCGGCGCCACCAAGCGGGAATCTCGAATCGTGGCGTCGAGGCCGCAACGCTACTCTTCACTATTGATGGCAAACTGATCCACGACCCAAAGCCAACTCCCGTCTGGCTGACGTCGGGCCACTTCAGCGGTGATATCTCCGTTGCTCAGTCGGGACGAGGTCAGTGCGAGATCGCCACTGCAGAGCGCCGGGGCCTGGATGCTCGGATCGAGCCGCGGGCGACTGGCAAGAAACTTGACAAAGAAATCCCGAATTTCTTTCAGCCCAATCGCGAACTCGCCGTCACCGTAAGCCACGATGGCATTCGATTCATAGAGTGCCACGAGCCCGTCGATGTCACCAGCATTGGCACGCTCCACGAATTGCTTCTCGAGATCATTTGGCGCATTCGCTGGTTTATGCATTGACGGAGTCTACTCTACTGCACTGCGGGCCTAACGTCAGCGTCAGCGGCAACCTGTAAAGTGGCGTGGCTCGGACTTTCCAATGCCGGTGAGCTGTGGCATGAGCTCCGGCTCGATTCACAGGCGCTTCCGATGCTCAGCCGCCAGCTCGAAGAATATGGGCTGCCCTAGACAGAGGCGCCCGCGTCGAGTGACCGTGCCGTAGACTCCAGCCTTGTTATTCCTCACGCGAACAATGGCCTTCAGCACCTCTTCGTCAGGGCGTGC
>DASPGQ010000469.1 GCA_035620555.1 Vicinamibacteria bacterium | reverse complement strand
TGCAAGGCGGCCGCGAGCTGTCCCACATGCTCTTCCTCGAGCACGAAGGGGGGCAGTAAACGAAGAACGTTGGGATCGGAGCTCGTCCCGGTGAGGATGTCCCGCCGCAGCAGCTCGTCGCGCACCCGGGCGGCTCCGGATCGGCAACGCAACCCGAGAAGGAACCCTGCGCCCTGTATGCCTTCCACCGGCCCGACGACGCACGTCTGGCGCACGAGGTCGGAAAGACGCCTCACGTTGTCGAGGAGGCGCTCTTGCTCGATCGTTTCCAGAACCGCCTCGATCAGGGCGCAGGCCAGAGGACCCCCGCCGAACGTGGTTCCCAGGTCGCCGACGCCGAGTGTCGAGGCGATGTTTCGTGTCATCAAAACGGCCCCCACGGGAAAGCCCGCCCCGAGCGCCTTTGCGGTCGTGATCAGGTCGGGCACCACATCATAGAGACTCGAAGCGAAACCGGTTCCCGCCCGGCCGACGCCGCACTGCACCTCGTCGAAGATCAGAATCGCACCCCGCTCACGAGTCAACGTTCTCGTGGCCTCGAGGAACGCGGGCGCGAGTGGTACCGCGCCCGCAATCCCCTGGATGGGCTCGACGATGACGGCCGCGGTTCTCTCACCAATCGCACGACCGAGCGCGGCCACGTCGTCTCGTGGAACGAACGTCACGCGAAACGGAGCTCGCGGGAATCCGTACCACTTGCCGGCCGCCCCCCAAGTCACCGCTCCGGCAGCGGCGGTGCGACCATGGAATCCATTCTCGACCGCCACGACATGATCTCTCTCGGCAAGACAGTGGAACGCGAGCCGGAGAGCATTCTCGTTCGCTTCCGCGCCGCTATTGACGAAGAACACGCGCTCCAACTCGTCGGGGGCGAGCGCGAGCAGCCTCCTGGCCGCTCTCGCACGCACGTCGAGCGCGACGGCATTGGACTGGAACGTAAGCGTCTCCGCCTGCCGGCGGAGCGTCTCCACGACCCGGGGATGGGCGTAACCCAGCGAAGCCACCGCGTGGCCCCCGTATAGATCGAGGATTCGTCGCCCCTCACCGGTGTGAAGGAAGACGCCCGAGGCGGATACGATCTCTAGGGGAAGCTGCGCGTAGACCTGGGCGAGGTGCTCGGCCTCGCGCTCCAGCGCCGATGCGGCCGAGGGCATCAGATCCAGCCGGCGGGGGACTGCACGAGTCCCATGTCTTCCGGGAATCCGAGGAGCCGGTTCATCCATTGCACGGCACCACCCGCGGCCCCCTTGAGCAAGTTATCGATCACGGAGAAGACGGCGACACTCTGGCCGTCGACGGCGGCGCCGATCCGGGCGTAGTTGCTTCCCACGACGTCCTTGAGTCTCGGCGTCCCTTCGACCACCCTCACGAAGGGAGCCTTCGAGTAATAGCGTTCGAGAGCGTCCCGAACGGTCGTCGCCTCGTAGGCGCCTCGGAGCCTCGCCTGCACCGTCACGTGGATGCCACGCGAGAAAGGTCCCGAATGCGGAATGAAGTGAACGGTCGGACGCTCCCCTACCGCCGCCTCGGCCAGCGCTTCCATCTCGGGTGCGTGGCGATGGGCGAGCGGGTTGTAGGCGAAGAGGTTGGCGTGCCGCACCGGATGATGTGTCGTCTCCTTCGGCGTGGTTCCGGCGCCCGTGCTTCCGGTGACGCCGGTGACGAAGAGCTCGGGCTCGACGAGACGCTCGTCGAGAAGCGGGACGATTGCGAGAAGTGCCGCCGTGGTGAAGCAGCCAGGATGCGCGATATGAGGCGTGTCTGCCGAGCGCGCGTGCTCGGGCACGGCACAGCGAAACCCGTCGAGCAGATCCGGCGCGGGATGCGGATGCCCATAGACCGCTTGATAGGTCGTTGTGCTCGAGAAGCGAAAATCCGCGGACAGGTCGACCACATGCACCGATCGCTGGAATCGCCTCAACAAGGACGCCACGCGGGAAGCCGATTCTCCATGGTTGGCGGCCGAGAAGACGGCGAGAGGCTCGGGCGAGCTCGAGGAGTCGAGAGCCGCGATCGACTCGAAAATCCGGTCGGGAAAACTCGCCTCGAGATGCGGAAAAACTTTCCCGATCGCCTCGCCGGCGCGGCTTTCCGAGCAGGCCGCTAGGAGAGAAAGTCGCGGGTGGGATGCGAGAAGGCGGAGCAGCTCCCCGCCTACGTACCCCGTCGCTCCGACGACGATGGCCTCGACCATCGTGCTCATGACGAGACGCAGCTCGGCGCGAGGCGGTCGACGAGCAAATCCCCGAGCGTCTCCGCGTCGGTGATTGCGTTGACCGCGGCAACGCCGAGCTGTTCGCGGGCGATCTGGACCCCGACCCGGTTGTCGGTTGCGCGTCCGGTGACGACGGCGGGCTCGATCCCATACACGTCCCGAAGAAGCGTGACCCCTCCGAACGCGGCGACGGGATCGTTGGCCGAAAGGACGACGGCGGTCAATACGTTCTTGATGTCAGCGTCCTTCAAGATGCTCTGCACGCCGTAGGCGCCCATCA
>DASPGQ010000468.1 GCA_035620555.1 Vicinamibacteria bacterium | reverse complement strand
AGTCATTCGCACCCGAGCGGCTGAGGGCGGCGGCCCGGATGAAGAGCTCGAGATCGACGCGAACTCGTCCGCGTGGTCGCCCGATGGGGTGCTCTTCGTGGAGCGGAGCGGCGACATCTGGGTGTGGGCGCTCGCAGAACGCTCCGTGTCCCCCTTTCTCGAGACCCCCTTCAGGGAGAGAAACGTCGCCCTTTCCAAAGACGGCCGCCTGGTGGCGTACGATTCCGACGAGACCGGGCAGACGGAGGTCTACGTCCGAACGTTCCCGGATTCGGGAAAGCGGTGGCGCGTCTCGACGGAAGGCGGCCGACACGCAGCATTTCGACGCGATGGCGGTGAGATCTATTACGTGACCGCCGACGGCTGGCTCGTAGCGGTGACCGTGACGCTCCGGCCTTCGACCGGGGCAGGAACCCAGGAGGACCTTCGGTTCGGCCAGCCCCAGAAGCTCTTCGCCCTCGATCAAAAGGATGAGGCTCGGGCGCGCCAGTTCGACACGCTCGACGGCGAGACGTTCATCGTGAACCGCACCCGGCGCTCGGGCTCGAGGACTCCCCTGACGCTCGTCTTGAACGTGGACCTAGAGGAGAGGGCTCCCCGCCCGGACTGACCCCTGGACCTCACTCCAGCGGAGGTCATGCGCTACATCGGACGGACGGCCTTGATCCGGAACAAGGAAGCGGTAGCCCATGAAAAGCTTACTTGAGCGTCGATCTCGGCGGGTTCCACGCGCCGTCGCGAACAGCCTCATTTCGCCGAGACACATCCTCATCGGCTTATTTGACCATATTTTCGTCATTTAGTATGTTATATGACGATAGACATGTCGCGGGATCAGGACGAAACGCCTGTCATCGAGCGCATTCCGGACTTGAAACGATGGCTCGCGAGGAAGTCTCACTTCCTCCTGGGGCCTCGGCAAACGGGGAAAACTTTCCTTCTCAGACGCGCCCTCCCCGCGGCGAGGGTCTACGACTTGCTGGACAGCTCGGTGTTTCTCGCTCTGAGCCAGCGACCGGGTCGGCTGGAAGAGGAGCTGCGCCCGAGCGATCGCCTGATCGTCGTGGACGAGATCCAGAGGTTACCCGAGATCTTGAACGAGGTGCACCGTCTCATCGAATCGCGCCGGGTGCGATTCCTCCTCACCGGATCGAGCGCGAGGAAACTGCGTGCCGGCGGAGTGAACCTCCTCGGTGGACGCGCCCGCACAAGATACCTCCATCCCCTGTCGTGGCGCGAGCTGGGGGCTCATTTCGATCTACGCCGTGCGATCGAGCGCGGACTTCTCCCATCGATCTATTTCTCCGACGATCCGAAGGCTGACCTCGACGCCTACACCGGGACGTATCTCCAACAAGAAGTGGTAGCCGAGGGCGCCACGCGGAACGTCCCCGCTTTCAGCCGGTTTCTCCGAGTGGCGGCGCTGGGGAACGCGACGGTCGTCAACTTCACGGAGGTCGCGAACGACGCCCAAGTACCCCGGACAACGGTCTACGAGTACTTCGAGATCCTCAAGGACACGCTCATCCTTCATGAGGTGCCCGCCTGGAAGGAGTCCAGGACGCGAAAACCTCTCGTGTCTTCCAAGTACTATTTCTTCGACGTTGGGGTGGTTTCGGCTCTGCAGGGACGACTCGTCCGTCCTGGCACCAACGAATTCGGGCCAGCTTTCGAGACCTATCTTTTCCACGAGCTCCTCTGCTACCGCGACTATGTGTCCTCGGATCCCATCACCCACTGGCGCTCCGCGTCCGGCTTCGAGGTCGATTTCCTTCTGGGGGACCACACGGCGGTCGAAGTCAAGGCCAAGGAAACAGTGTCGTCCCGGGACCTGAGGTCCCTCCACGCTCTTGCGGAGGAAAAGAAGCTGAAGCGCTACCTCTGCGTCAGCCTCGAGCGACGCCGCCGACACACTGGCGCCGTCGAGGTAGTAACGCTGACCGATTTCCTCGAGGCTCTGTGGGCAGGGGAGTACTCGTAACGTGATCGTCCGGAAGAACGAGTTGCTGAGCGGGGACGCCTCGTGGAGAGTCTCATGCAGTGCGCAATGGTCGATCCGGACGGAGCCCGATTCTTGTTCGCCGCCCCCGCGGGAGAATCGCATCCTTCAGAGATTCGCGTCGTAGGCCACGATGAATCCGCGATACCAGGTGACGAACCGTCTCACGGTGAATCCCTAGCCGGGGACCGAAGCCGCTTCTGTATCTCCTCCGAGTGGTAACAGAACTCTCAAATCGCGAGCCGGTAGCCGGCCTTTCGCACGGTGAGGATGTGCCGGGGCGAGGCGGGGTCGTCCTCGAGCTTGCGGCGGAGCTCGGCGATGTGGGTATCCACCGTCCGGCTGACGACGGATTCGGAGTATCCCCAGACTCGTCGCAGCAGGTCGTTCCGCGAGACGACGGCGCCCCGCGCGCGCATGAGCGTCATGAGGAGGTCGTACTCCTTCGGCGCGAGCTCGACGGTCTCTCCCGAGCGCCGCACCGTACGCGACCGGGGGTCGATGGAAACGGCGCCGAACCGGAGCGCGGCGGAGCCGGAGCGATCATCGTCTCCGAACCGCGTCCTACGCAGCAGGGCCTCGACCCTCGCGAGGAGCTCGAGGAGTCCGAAAGGCTTCGTGACGTAGTCGTCGGCTCCCAGACGGAGCCCCCGCACCTTGTCCTCTTCGGCGCCCCGCGCGCTCAAGATCAGAACGGGCATCAGCAGCGCCTCTTCCCGGATCGTCCGCAGTATGCGAAAGCCGTCCTTCCCCGGGAGCATGAGATCGAGGATGACGAGATCGGGCTCGAGGCGGCGCGCGCTTTCTAGTCCGCTATCGCCGTCGGGGGCGATCTCGACGTCATAGCCTTCGATCTCGAGGTTGTTCCTGAGCCCGAAGGCGAGGTCTTCGTTGTCCTCGATCACGAGAACGCGGGTCACGGAAGCGCGCCTTCCTCGACGGGCGGCGAGGGGAGCTCGATGACGATGCGCGCACCTCCGCTGGCGCCCGCTTCAACCACGGCGCGCCCTCCCTGGCGCGCGACGAGGTCGCGCACCACGGCAAGGCCGATGCCCGTGCCCGCGACTGAGGAGGTGCGCTCCCTTTCGAGCCGGTAGAAGCGTTCGAAGACGAGCTCGCGCTCCCGCGGTGGAATTCCAGGGCCCTCGTCCTCGACGAAGAGGCGGGCGCACCCGTTCGCCGGTTCGACTCCCACGACGACGCTCTGCTTGCGCGGGCCGTACTTGACGGCATTGTCGAGGAGGTTCAGGAGCACTTGACGGAGAGCATCGGGGTCCACCGACGCCTCGACGCCCGGCTGGAAGCGCGTCTCGATGCGCACACCGGTGCCGTCGACGAGGGGCTGGAAGGAACCGATCACTTCACGCACCCGGGGCTCGAGCTCGATTGACTCGGGCGAGAGCGCGACGCTGTCTCGCTCGGCACGGGAGAACTGGAGGACGTTGTCGACGAGGTGCGAGAGCCGGCGAACCTCGCGGTTGATGACCTCGAGCGAGCGCCTCGCTTCGGCGTCGGAGCGGACCCTCCCGAGAAGGAGCGTCTCGGCGAACATTCGAATCTGAGTGAGCGGCGTGCGGAGCTCGTGCGAGACGCTCGCGACGAAGTCGCCCCGGAGCTTCTGGAGCACGCGCTCGCGCCGCAGATCGACGACGACCGTGGCCATGAGTGCGGCCGCGAGCAGGAGGAGCGCAGCGAGGAGGGGAAGACGCGACGGCGGAAGGCCTCCGATGACGAGCGCCGACGCGCTCGCGGGGTCGATGGACGCGACGACGCGCGAGCCTTGGAGCACGCCCCCGTACTCCTCTTCGAAAACCGACGCCGCTCCGAAGCGCGCGTCGTAGACGCCCGCGGATCGAAAGCGCTCGACGCCGCCGTGATCGGAGAGAGCGACGGCGACGGCGGCGTTCGGGACCTCGCCCCGTCCCAGCGTGGGAGGAAGGAGCGGCCGGTCCTCGAACGCGCCCCGGATGAACGGAGCGAGGGCGTCGAGATCGACCTCGAATCCGACTGTCGGCGCGCCGTCGCGAAGAACGACGGCCACCGGGGCGCCGTTCACGATCCCCTGGAGGCTCAGGTAGGGCTGGTTCTTGCCGCGCTCGCCGCCGAGAGCCGACGCGAGCCAATGCGACAGCTCACCCGGGACCTCGGTCTCGGCCGAGAACGCCACGGATCTCCCGGGGTCGGCTGCGAAGAACCGCCGGACGAGCGGGAGCGCCGCGGCGAGCTTCTCATCGGTGCTCGATCGAATCGCCGCGACTCCCTCGTCGAGCTCGCTAGCGGCTCGAACGTTGTCGGCGAGCGCCGTCACGAGAGGGTAGTACCCCTCGTAGCCGATCTTCGCCGCCGTCCGCCTCACGAGCTCGTCGGCGGCGAGCGCGGCGTAGTCGCGGAGGACGCTCTCGGCGGCGGCCCGATGCGACTGGACGGCGTAGTGCGCCTGCCAGGCCAGCACTCCGGTCGTGAGAAGAATCAGGACGAGTAGGACGGTGCTCCTCGATCGGCGATAGGGCGAGCGGCCGAAGAGCGGCATCGTGGAAAGTCTAGCACCGCGCGAGCTCGTCGTTTCCGGCCTCACCGAGAGCTGACAGAGACCTGACGTGTCCCTGACGGAAGGCTATCGACACGCGGACGTCCACGATGGGAACACTACGGTATGCTCGCTCTCGAAGGAGGACGGAGCCATGTGGACGCTCCCTCTCGCGGTCGCGATCGCCTCGACGTTCGTTCTGAAGGCCGAGCCCAATCACACCACGATCGGCTTCATCGTACCCATCGCCGCCGGGATGACGAAGGTGACGGGCAAGTTCACCCGCTTCGACGTCGAGCTCGTGTACGACGCGGAGGAGGTCGCGCGCTTCAGGGTGAAGGCCGACATCGACGCGAGCAGCATCGATACCGGAATCGACGACCGAGACGCGGACCTCCGCGGCGAGTCCTTCTTCGACGTCGCGCGCCATCCGCGGATTCTCTTCGAGAGCGAGAACATCGAGCGCCGCGGTGATGGCTATGTGGCGAAGGGAACCCTCACGATGCGGGGGCACACCAGGCCGCTCGAGCTCCCGTTCCGCGTCACGAGCCTCAACTGGCACGAGGGGGCCCCCATGGTGGGCGTGGCGAGCGAGATCGCGATCGATCGGAACGAGTACGGAATCGGCTCCGACTGGCGTCACACACTGTTCCCGAACTTCATCGGTGACGACGTCGAAGTCGAGATCTTCCTCTGGACTCGGCCGGGAAAGAGGCTCGAGCCGGAGAACGAAAGGAGCGAGCGATGAAGATCGCGGGAACGATTCTCTTACTGGCCGTCGCGGTCCCGGCGGCGTCACAGATCCCGGACGAGTTCACGAACCTGAAGGTGCTCCCCGCCGACATAGCAAAGGGCGCACTCGTCCAGACGATGCGGGGGTTCTCGTTCGCTCTCGGCGTGCGCTGCGAGCACTGTCACGTCGGCGCCGCCGATTTCTCCAACGCGGATTTCGCCTCCGACGACCTCGAGCCGAAACGGGTCGCGCGTCGGATGCTCCAGATGGTGAAGGCGATCAACGGAGAGCACATCGCCGGGCTCGGGCGGACGGAGACGCTCGACGTCTCGTGCTTCACCTGTCACCGCGGCGTCTCCCGGCCGGAGCCGATCGAATCGATTCTCTCGGGCACCATCGAGGAGTCCGGGCTTCAGGCGGCGATCGCGAAGTACCGAGAGATGCGCGAGGACCATTACGGGAGCGCGAGCTACGACTTCCACCAGGTCCCGTTGAACCGTCTCGCCGAGGACCTCATGGCGGCGGGGAAGCCGGCCGAAGCGGCGGTGATTCTCGAGCTAAACGACGAGTTCAACCCCGACTCGGGATGGATCCATCAGCTCCAGGGCGAGGCCTACACCGCCGCGGGCGAGCGAGAGAAGGCGATCGCCGCGCTCGAGAGGGCTCTCGCAATCGACCCGGAGAATCCGCGGGTGAAGGCGAAGCTCGAGGAGCTGCGGAAAGAGAAGTAAGCCAGGAGAGAAGAGCGGGACATCCCCGATTCGACCGCGCGGAAGCTACCGCGCCTTTCCGTCGTACTGCTCGTCGGTCGTCTTCTCCAGCCAGGTGATGCCGCTCCCGAACCCGACCGCCACCTGGATGAAGTGCTCGTGGGGCGCCGCTCCGTGCCAGTGCTGCACCTTCGGTTGCGTGTAGTCGCTGTCACCCGGTCCCATTTCCCGCATGCGCTCGCCGCGCTTCTGGGTCCGGGCCCTTCCCTCTTCCACGAAGAGGAGCTGGCCGTGATCGTGGAAGTGCCAGGCCGAGCGAGCCCCCGCTTCGAAGCGCCGGCGCGAGATGGTGAGACCTTCGGGCTCGAGTGCGGTCGACACTCCGGTGAAGCGTGGATCGTCGGCGGGCCGCTGCTCGGTCTGGGCGTGCGTCGCCCAGCGGACCGTCAGCAGCACCACTCCCAAAAGCCACAGCGTCCATGCGGGTTTGCGCAACAAACCTACTGCTCCCATATCGCCCCCCCTTCACTTCAGTGGCGAGTAGTCTGCGGCGTTGAGGAACATCGACTCCACCTTGGCCACGATGCGGCCATCGACCTGCGACTCCTCGCTCACTTTCTTCCACTCCGGATCGTCCCGGAACGCCTGCCAGCTCGCCGCCGCCGCGTCCCGGTCGCGGTGGGCCAGGATGTAAACGAGCGTGTTCTCGGAGGCGGGCGCGTCCTGGGGCGTCCAGTAGCCGACGTTGGTCATCCCGTGCTTCTCGAAGATCCGCATCGTGTGATCGCGGAAACGCGCGTTCAAGTTGGGGAGTTTCCCCTCGGGAGTGGTGTAGGTGCGGAGCTCGAAGATGCGCGGCTCCCCCTGCGCCCGGACGTCTCGAAATATACCGACCAGGCTCCCGAGCGCGAATCCGATTCCGATGGCCGCTGCGAGAACGAGAGGGCGTTCGATTCGATTCATCATTGGCTCGCTCCCTTCCGCGAACGCGGTCGCGGAGACCGCCGACCGGATTATGTCCGATCTACCATCGGTGGCTTCCGCCGTCGTGGGGCTCCCCTCATGGAGAAAGTTCAGGAGACGCCGCACCGCCTCGTCCGTTCTGACGCCGGCCGATCTGACTGATTACTCCGCCCGCAGCACCACCACCGGGTCGACTCGACTCGCGCGTCGCGCGGGGAGAAAACTGGCCACGACCGCGACCGTCGCCAGAAGCAGTGGCACGAGGACGAGAGTCGCCGGGTCGCTCGATTCGACGCCGAACAGGAGTGCCTGCAGCATCCGTCCCGTAGCGAGGGCACCGATGAGCCCGAGAGCGATGCCCGCCATCACCAGCACAACGCCCTGCCCCAACACCCAGCGCGCGATTCCCGAAGCGGTCGAGCCGAGCGCCATGCGCAAGCCGATCTCGCGCTGCCGGCAGCTCACCGCGTAGCCCACGACACCGTAGAGACCGAGGCTGCCGAGAACGAGCGCCATCCCGGCAAAGCCCGCCGCGAGCACCATCGTGAACCGATGCACCGAGCGCGCGTCACGCGCGTAGTCCTCGAGAAGACGCACGTTGGAGACGGCGAGGTCCTTGTCGATGGCGGCGAGCTCTTCTCGTACGGGAGCGACGAGGTCGAGAGGCTCTCCGCTGGCTCGAACCGCAAGCCCCATCTGGTTTCGTGCTCCCTGGGCGAACGGTACGAAGAACTGCTCGCGGAGCTCGAACCTCGGATCGTGATGGCGCATGTGCCGGATGACGCCCACGACCTCGGCCCAGACGGGCACGAATCCCTGCTCGGTGCGCACCTCGATCTCGATCTCCTCGCCGAGTGGGCTCGTGCCGGGCCATGCCTTCGAAGCGAGCCGGTCGTCGATGACCACGACGTGCCGGCTGTCTCCATCGTCGCTATCTTCCAGAAACCGGCCCTCGACGAGCTCCGCGCTCACCGCGCGAAAGTAGCCGGGCGATACGACGCGCCCATCCGCTTCGTTCGCCTCGCCTTCGGTCTCGGACCGCAGCCGGTAGGGCGACGACCAGTTGGGAAGATCCGAGAGCGGGAGCTGGTTGATGGCTCCCGCGGCGACGACACCGGAAATCTGCCCCACCCGGCGTTCTAGCTCGCGAGTGAAGTTATCGAGCTCGATGCCCGATCCGTAGCGCTGATGCGGGAGGGTGAGCTCCATCGTAAGCACACCTTCGGTACGGAATCCGAGGTCCACCCGCTCGAGCTGCTCGAGAGTTCGGAAGCACAGGGTCGCGCCGACGGAGAGCATGAACGCGAGAGCGAGCTCCGCGACCACCAGCAGACTGCGCCCCCTCCCGCCGAACCCACCGACGGGAGCACCCGATCGGAGCGCCGAATAGAGCTGCTGTCTTCGTGATGCCAGAACGGGAGCGAGCCCGAAGAGAACTCCGCAGAGGAGGCTGGCCCCGAAAGCGACTCCGAGAACGATCGGGTCGGCGATGATCTCGTCCGGGCGAGGCAGACCCCTCGGCGCGAGCGCGAGGAGAGGCCGGAGCGCGAGGCTTCCGAGCAAGATGCCTCCGAGACCGCCGAAGGTCGCGAGAACCAGGCTTTCTATCAAGAGCTGCGAAGCGATTTGGCGACCCGATGCTCCCAAAGCGGAGCGGAGCAGCATCTCCTCTCGACGTTGCGCAGCACGAGAGAGCAGGAGGTTCGCGACGTTCGCGCAGGTGATGAGAAGCAGGAGGCCCGTTCCCACGAGAAGGGCGAGAATGACCGGTCGCGCTCTACCCACCGCGTCCCCCTTGAGAGAAACGACGTTGAATGCGCGGCCCGTGTCACGATACTCGGCGAACTCCGATTCCACTTGCTCACCGATCGCGCGGATCTCCTGACGGGCTTGCTCCAGCGTCGAGCCCTCGCGGAGGCGACCGACGGTGCGGAGGTAGTACAGGAGCCGGGGGCCCGACTTGAGGTCGTGACCGAAAGGAACCCAGAGGTCGAGGTGCGTGGCGACGCCGGCATC
>DASPGQ010000467.1 GCA_035620555.1 Vicinamibacteria bacterium | reverse complement strand
AGGTCGGCGCTACGCCTCGGCGAGGCGATGTCGTCGTCGACCTTGACGGCGCCTTCGTCCTTCCGGGTCTCGTCAACGCACACGACCACCTCGAGCTGAATCATTTCGGGAGGCTGAAGTTTCGTCCGACCTACCAGAGCGCGTCCGAATGGATCGAGGACATGCGTCCGAGGCTTCGGGAAGATCCACGAATCCGAGAAGGCCGAGAGCAGCCGCTCTCCGATCGTCTGTTGATCGGAGGGCTCAAGAATCTTCTTTCTGGCGTCACCACCGTTGCCCACCACAACCCTTTCTATCGAGAGCTCCGCCGTCGGTTTCCGGTTCGCGTCGTCCGGCGATACGGCTGGGCCCACTCCTTCTTCCTCGAAGGTCGACCCGTCGGGGCCAACGGCGAGATGGCCGCGGCGGTGAAACAGGCCTATCGGGCCACGCCTTCGGGAGCGCCGTTCCTCGTTCACGTCACCGAAGGAATCGATCGTCGCTCCCGCGAGGAGCTGAAGCGCCTCGACGAGATCGGATGTCTCGCCGATAACACCGTTCTCGTGCACGGCGTCGGCATGTCCGCCGAGGATTGGGGGCTCGCCCGAAAACGAGGAGCGGGCCTGGTGTGGTGTCCTTCGTCGAATAGATTCTTGCTGGGGCGAACGGCAACGGTGCCGGTTTTTCTGCGTAGCTCGCTCGGCGAAGCCTCATCGATCGGCCTCGGAACCGATTCACGCCTGACCGGCTCTCGCGATCTGCTCGAGGAGCTACGCGCCGCGCGCGAAGCGGCGCCGTCGGTCGCGCCAGCCGAGCTCCTGCGAATGGTCACGACCACGCCGGCCCGTTTGCTACGGTTGCCGCACGCGGGCCGCCTCGTCCCTGGGGCTCCGGCGGATTTCATCATCGTTCCTCGGCTCGAAGAGGATCCCGCCAGGGCACTTCTCGCCGCTCGAAGAAGCGATCTTCGGCTCGTGAGCGTGGGGGGACGTCCGCTCGTGGGAACACCGGAGCTGTCGTCAGTCTTCAGGGCGCGCCGAGTTACGACGGGAGAGGGGCAGCTGGACGGCGCTGCGCGGCTCTTCGACCGTGCCCTGGCGCGTCGCATCGCCCGCTCGACGGTTGTGGAGAGCGGACTCGCGCTCCGCTAATCTCGGATCAAAAAGCCAGGTCGGCCACCCTCGACGCGTTCGCCATGAGGGTGAACGTCAGGTTCTTGGCGGGGAGACTCGGGAAGGTCGTGCCGTCGACGAAATGGAGGTTGTCAAAATCCCGGCTGCGGCACACCTCGTCGGTCGTCGGCCCCGACCCGTTTTCGGACATCGGGATCGTTCCCGCGTAGTGCACGCTCGCACCCATGGGGCGGACGTGGGTGGCGTTCTTGGGCGCGATGCAACCGAGCTTGCGGAGAATGCGGCGAAAGCGCTTCGTGACCCGCGCGATCTTGGCGCTCTCGTTCGGCTCGGGTACGTAGTCGACCCGAAGCGTCGTGGTTCCGTCCTTCCCGTCGGCCTCGATCGACAGCTGGTTCTCCTCTCGGCGACGATCGGAGAAGTTGACGTTCAGCATCGCGAGGGCGCCGTGAATGTCTCGAAAAAGAGAGAGGCCGGTACGCATCGACGTGGGAAAACTCGCCACGATGGGATGGATGAGGGCGGTTTTCAACGTCGTCACCAGACCATAGACGCGATCCCGGGCCTCTTCGGCGTCGAGCGCGATCACGACCTGCTGATACTGATAGCTCTCGGGGTCGAACGGTTTGCCGATGAGGCCGAGGTTGACGAAAGGCATGAGCACCTGGCGATTGTCCAGCAAGCCCCGAAGCGTGAGCCGCTCGCCCGAATCCCGGTAGACGGAGTCCAGGAAGATCTTGGACGAAGACAGCGTTCCCGCGGCGAGAACGAGAGCTTCCGCGTCGAACTCGTGCCGAGCGTCGCCGGTCACCGATCGGGCCACCACCTTGCGGACTCGGTTGTCGGAGCCGAAAACGAAGTGGCTGACGTGGACGTCGGGCACATAGGTGAAACGGTCGTGAGCGAGGCACTCGCTCAGCGTCAACGTGGGCACGTAAATCGAGTGATTGGGACAACCCCAGCGGCATCGTCCGAGGTAGCTGCAGGCCTTGCGGCCATTCAGATCCTGGCTCAAGGTCGCGACGCGCGCCCGGCCGACGAAGCATCCGTGGCTCCCGTTGAGCGCGGCCTTGCGCTTGCGATAGGTCTCGAGGAGGACGCGCGAATGCTCGTCGAGATCGAGAGGAGGAAGCAAACCCTCTTGAACCGGGTAGAATCGCGACAAGTCGTCCGCTTCTCCCGCCACCCCGATTCGCCTCGCCACCGTCTCGTAGTAGGGCGCGAGATCGGCATAGGTGAAAGGATAGTCCTCGAGATCCGCGTCGTTGAGCGGGTAGCAGCCGGCACACCAGATCTCGCCGAGACCTCCGGCGGCAAAGGAAACGAGCGGACTGAACCCCGACGTGGCGAGCCGGAAGCGGTCGAGCGGCTCGACCACGTAATGTTGATTCGGGGCCAAGGCGTAATACTCTTCGTCGTCATCGGGAAACGTAAGGGCCTCGTAGTCCTTCCCGAGAAAGAACTGGACCGGGTCGCTCACGCTCGTCTTGAGCTGGTCGAACGTCTCGGCGGCGCCCAAAGGCTCCGGACGTCGGCGACCCACGTCGAGCATGACGACCCGACGCCCCTTTTCGAGAGCGGTCAGCGCGAAATGCACCCCGCTCGCTCCGGAACCGACGACGACTACCGGATCCAACTCACCGTTCCTTCACCTGGCCCGGGCCCGCCCATCGCATCGCGAGACCGAGAGCCGCGAGTGGCGGAGTGGCGACGAGCAAACACAGGGCGTGGGAGCTCGCTCTTGCCGCGAGCTTGGCCCAGATCCACGCCCGGGAGCCGCCGGTGGCGGAATCGATTCGCCGAAAAGCCGATGGATCGCACTCGAGCAACGCCACCATCAGGACGAGCTTCTTGCGCACGACGGACCGTCTCCGAAAGACGCTCGTGTAGGCGTCGACGAGCCTCGTACCCGCGGGCGAGAGTCGGGACAAACTCAACAGGACGCTGTCGAACCGATCGCCGGGAACGTTCGTCCGCGCGTCGGGACGTTCGTGGTACCGAACGTATTGCTCCTCGAGGTAATCGCTCGGCACGCCACCGGTCAGGAAACGATGGAAGAGGCCGCATTCGCGCCGGAGCTCCGCCACGCGATCGAGTGCAGACGGCCGTGTCGAAGGAAGGCGCAGGACGGCGTCCAAGCCCTTCATTCGGGTCTTGCGCTCGTCCACGAAAGAGCTGGGCTCTACGGTCCCGTCGTTCGCAAAAAGGGCCAGCT
>DASPGQ010000466.1 GCA_035620555.1 Vicinamibacteria bacterium | reverse complement strand
CCCACGTCGCCAAGCGGTCTGAGAGAATCGGCACCCGAAAAATGTTCCGTATCTCGCGGCCCCGGGAGTACGCGAGTGTGGTGCCGTCGGGAGACAACGTCGCGCTCCGGATCGCGAGCCCCGTCGTCAAGGGTCGCGGATCGCCTCTCGGTGCTCCGTCTCCGCTCATCGGCTGCGCCCAGAGGTCCATGCTGCCGTCGCGGTTCGAGACGAAGTACAGGGTCCGGCCGTCCAGCGACCACCTCGGGCTCAAGGCGTTCGTCATCCCATCCGTGACGGCGTAGCTTTCTCCATCTTCGAGCCGCACGACACGGATCTGCGTCACCTGGGCCGTGTAGTTTCGGGCATCGACGTAGGCGAAGAAGCGCTCGTCCGTCGACCACGCCAGGTCGAGTCGACTGTACCCCTCACGTCCCGGCAACGGCACCCGGGTCGCTGCACCAGAGTCCAGGGAGACGATTTCCGCGACTGCGGCACCATCTTCGTACAGGACGCAGGCGAGCCGCGCGGCATCGGGCGACCATTGTGGCGGCGATCCCGTCTGCGGCCCGAGTATCTCCAAGAGTCTCCTCGGCGTTCCCCCGAGCGCCGACACAACAAAGTATCCGCCATCTTCGCGGTCCGACAAGAAGGCGATTTGATCTCCCTTCGGAGACCAGCTGGGCAGACCGTCGAAGCCCGGGTGATTGGTCGTCAGGTTCACCGGCGGTCCCCCGCCCACCTGGATGACCCAGACATCCGAGTTTCCGCTCTGGTCCGACATGTAGGCGAGACGGCCGCCGTCGGGAGACCACGTTGCATACTGCTCGACACCAATCGCGGACGTGAGCTGGCGCGGTCGAACGAGTCTCTTGCGGACGTCGTTCGGTCGAAGAAGGGAGTATCCTGAAAGCGTTACGAGGACGAGAAGAGCGACCCCTCCGAGCATTGGAAGCCATCGAAACCCTTGTCGCGTGGGAGCCGCGATGTTCACGCCGGAATCCATCTCACTCTTACACTCTTCGAGCTCGTTCCGAACATCGAGAGCATTCTGCAGACGCCGTGACCGATCTTTTGCGAGACAGCGTCGCACCATTCGGGATAGCTCGCGAGAAATGCCAGAGCGGATCTCAGATACGGCGGGCGGGACGTCTTTGATGATGGACGAGAGCACCGCCGTCGGGGTGTCTCCTTCGAACGGACGGCGGCCAGTCATCATTTCATAGAAGACAATTCCCAGCGAGAAAACGTCGGAGCGGGCATCGGCGGGTTTTCCCTCGGCCTGCTCCGGCGACATGTAGCTGACGGTGCCGACGATAACTCCCTCGTCGGTCTTTGCCACCGTGGGAACATCGCTCGCTTCGTCCGTTCTCGCGAATCCACCTGTGGGCTTCGCCAGTCCGAAGTCGAGCACCTTCACACGACCGTCGTCGGTGACCATGACGTTATCGGGCTTCAAGTCCCGGTGGGTGATGCCTTCTTGATGGGCGGCAGCGACGGCGTCCGCGAGTGGAATGGCGATGTCGAAGAACTGGCTCAGCGGGAATCCGTTCTTAGGGATGAGATGCGTGAGGGTCTTCCCCTGAACGAGCTGCATCGTAATGAAGTGGATGCCCTCTGCCTCTTCGACCGAGAAGACCTGGACGATGTTGGGATGATCGAGAGCGGCGATGGCTTTGGCTTCCCGCTTGAAACGCTCTCGGCGCTTCTCGCTCACGGTCTCGGGTGGGAGGACCTTGAGGGCGACCTTGCGGTCCAGCTTGGTGTCTTCCGCGAGATATACGTCACCCATTCCGCCCGAGCCGAGCTTGTCCAGGATTCTGTAGTGGGAAAGTGTCCGGCCAATCATGGTTGCCTGCCGGTTCGGCGATTGTAGGCGGGAATCGAGCGCGGTTCAATCAGCCAGAGCTGAAACGCTTCGAACGCCGACGCCATTAAGGGGTGAAGTCGGTTTGAAACGCTCATGCTCGGCGGAGGTCGCGCCATGAAATTCACCGCGTTGGGATTGTGTCTGCTCTTGGTTTTCCAGACCACGGTCTCATTTGGCCAAGAGGCTCAATTTATTTCAAACCTGCCCGACACGCCTACAGCCAAGGTCCTTCGAGAGCGGATTTCGAACATGCACGAGGAGGCGAAATCCTTTCTCACGCCAGCGCGGGTCCAGGAATGGGCATTGCGGAGCCAACTTCAAGAGTTGCCGACAGGAATCGTCATTCGCGTTCAACTACGGGACGATACGGTTGTAACCGGCGTTCTCGAGGAGGTTTCCGCTGAAGGCATATGTCTGACTGATGGACGTCAACTTCGCTTCAGCGAATTACTGATGGCCCAGTCCCAGTACTACAGCGGTTGGAGCATGAAGAAGAAGCTACTGGTCATGGCGGCGTTCGTAGGTGGGCTCTTTCTTCTGGTTTACCTAGGTCTGCGCTACAGCGAAAGCTGAAGGATGGTGTCGTGGGAATCTTGAACCGCGCCCTCGTGTCGAGCCCGTTTCCGCTTTCCTTTGCCCTCTAATCAATAAGACGCAATCGAGCGGTTAAACGCTCCCTCCCTAGTAAAAACCCGATAGCGCACGAATGAAATGCCTTGAAGCCAGGTGCCATTAGAGGATGAACGGGCTGTTGGGCCGAAATTCTCCGCAAGACCGGGAGGGTGCGCCCCGATCAATGCCACGCCCTTTGCCTTGCGCGCAGGGTAGCAAGGAAAGGAAGGAGGTCAACGTGCAACACGCACAGACCGGTTTTCGTGTTTTAGACAGGCCGTCGGACAAACTCGAAGATTGTCACACCCGTGGTACGCACCAGGACCATCTGAAGAGTAAGCGGAAACTAATCGCCCTTCTCGGAG
>DASPGQ010000465.1 GCA_035620555.1 Vicinamibacteria bacterium | reverse complement strand
GTTCTCCGCCTTCGCCTTGTCTCGCGGCTTGCGCGGCCGTGCCGGGATAACGCAGGTGCCGTAGTGGCTGGCGAGGTCGGCGTAGGCTCAGACCTCCTGACATGGCGCCATCGCCAATTCAGACACTCCCGTCTCCCGGGACACCGCAAATCGCAGGCGTAGGGTCGTGCCCGGAATCCGGACGCGGGCGTCATTCAACTGTTGGCAGAGCGCGGCAATCGCTCGAGTGTGGCGCGGTGCACTCATGGGATATAGGGTTACGCGAAGCTCATCGCCTTCGACTTCGATGGCCCCGGAGGACCTGAGCGCCTCGCGTATGACTGCTCGACCCTCGTCCTCACCCCGTGCATAGTGAGGAGCCATTAGCTGGAACAACGAAGACTCCGCTCGATACACGGCCATCTTTACCGCGTTCATGAAGTGCTTGTGTTCGACCTCGAGCATTGCCGCCTGCTCGTCGGTCGCCTCAGCGATCGTGACACGGGCGGGCAGCTTGCCGCGACGCTCGACGAGGCGTGCGAGCTCTTCTCGGACCTGAGCGAGTTCCTGCCGAAGCGGTCCGTGGGCGATCTTCAGGCCGCGAACCGTCGGTCGCCGGCTCTCTTCGTTCGTGTCGGCGGCGTGACCAAGTTTCGCCTCCAGCTCCCCGATCCTCTTGCGTAGAGCTCTCATCTTCTTCTCGAGCGGCTTCCGCTTCGGGTTGGGGACTGTCCGGTCCGGATCCTCGGCTTCGAACCGGTAGGAGTCCAGCGCGTCGAGCGCGAATTCGTCTCGGGCGTACTTGAAGTAGTTCTCTTGTCGCCATCGCGTCCCGAGGCGAAAAACTAGCTCGGCGGCTGCAAGTTCGTTGCGACTCGTCACGATCGCAATCTGATCACCATTTGCCTCGCGACGCACTATCTGGCGGAACTGCATGCCGACGCCGAAGCGAACGACACCGTCGCGGAGCATGTAGGAGACTTTCTGCTCTCCGCTATCGAAGGCCTGTTCGGTGAAGTCCTTCACAGGGTACCGTTCAATCTTCCCCTTGCGATAGGTGACAAAGTCGCAGTCGGCTTCCACGAGCTCCTTGAAGAGCTTGGGGCTCCAGGCGCCGCGATCGAAGAGGATGGTGAGACGCTCCCCCGGACGGAGCAACTTCTTCAACTCTTCGACCAACGGAGGAAGCTGCTTGGTGAGCGACTGGTTCACCTCCCCGGTCACCACGAAAATCGGCTGACCGTCCCTGTCGTTGACCCAGAAGTCGGTCACTGCCGGAACCGCCAATCGCTTGCGAGTGCTGTATGCCTTCGAAACCTGCCGCTGGCCGTAGTAGATCCGCGTGTGCCCGTCCACGTAAAGGAATCCGAGCGCCTCCCGGTCTTCCCCCGCCAGGTACTCGGCAAACCAACGCATGAACTCGTCGGCCTTGCCCAGATCCGCGATCTCCCGGAGGCGTCGCCGCAGTGTCTTGACCTCCGGTGCACGGTCCAGGCCAAGCAGACGGCCAAGCGCTGTCGGTGACACGCCGCTCAAGTGCTCGGCGCGCGGAATGCGAAGGGTGACCATCAGCGCGGCGGTCATCACGGTATGCCTCAGGCCGTAGAAGCCGTTCTTCAGGTTCCCGTACACCTTTTCAACGGACGCGAAGAAGCCCGTCCCCACGAGCGCCGGCAGGATCAGAAGCGAGCCTGCGAACTGAAGCTTCTCGCCTGAGACGTATCGTACCTCCGCTTCCGAGAGTAGACCGAACCTGGCCAGCACGCGCTCGCCGGTCCGGTCCAGATCACTCTCGGTCGTCTTCTCGGGGTGAGGAACGGCCGGCACGAAGCCGGAAGCGTCCTTGCTCGTGCTTGAGCCCTCTGCTGACGATACCTTGCCTCCGTACGCCTCCCCCTCGCTTTCGGCCATCGGCGGCTCCATAAACGACCTGGCGTCGCTGCCCACCTCGCCCTCTACGCTGCTGCGGCGCTCCGCTTGCCCAACGCCCGCAGACAACGTCCCGTCGTTCCCGTTGTCCGCCTCGGCAGCCTCGTCCTCTGCACGACTCTCTGACTCCGCCGGCTCAAAGACAACGGATAGTTGCACTGGCTGCGGATCGCGTGGCGCCTCGCCGGCCAGTATGCGTCGAACCGTTACCTCGCTCACCCCGAGCCGCCGGCCGATTTCGCGCTTCGATAGCCCCTGTCGATAGTACTGTCGCGCACGAGCTTGTAGAGTCGGCGTCGCCTTGCTTGGACCTTTAGGACCGCGCTTGCCGGAACGTAGCGCCGAAAGCCCGCCGATCAAGAGAAGCTTCCGATCCCTATGCAGCGTGTCGCGGTTTATTCCTAGCCCACGTACAACTTCGATTGCCCTCGCTACCCCGGCCAGAACCAAGTTTGCGCCGACGATGCGCCGGTCAAGCTTGTTAGTCGCCAGGAACCGGTGCCACGGTGCACGGCCAACCCAGACGACGCAGATTCCGTCGGTCTCCTCAATCCAGACGTTCTCGTTGAGTCGAATAACTTTGCGATCGACGGAGGAAGGCAGCGGGATAATTTCGGCAATCGGTGTATTCATCTCCGCATAATATGAACACACCACTCTCGTGTCGAGAAAAAAGTCCGACAAATTTCGGCGCTGTCGATTCAGACTTACCTGTGTTTACCGCGGAGTTTATGGCGCCATGTCAGGAGGTCTGAGACTACATGGGTTCGTTTGAAATCGCGTACTACGGATGGAAGAAGGGCGCAGCGCATCGGTACTTCGGCCCGACCAACGCGACCGACCTCTGGCACGTCAAGAAGGTCAATCCGCAATCCATGTGCCATTTAACTGAAAAGCCCGTCGAGCTCGCTCGCAGAGCGATCGAGTACTCGTCGCGCAGCCGCGAGAACGTGCTCGATCTTTTCGGCGGAAGCGGCAGCACGTTGATCGCGGCAGAGCAGCGCCACCGCCACGCCTACCTGATGGAGATCGACGCCCTCTACACCGACGTGATCGTCCGTCGCTGGGAGAAGTTCACCGGGAAGACGGCGACGCTCGACGGCACGGACAAGACGTTCGCCGACGTGGCGGCGGAACGCGGTGTCGAGCTGGCAGGGACCGAGTGATGGACCGCCTCTACTGGCTCGTGACGATCGCCTCG
>DASPGQ010000464.1 GCA_035620555.1 Vicinamibacteria bacterium | reverse complement strand
GTCCATCGCCCGTTCATGGTGTTGCATGTTCCCCATGAGGATGCCGATGGGCCGGTTCTGCGAGCGAATCGGCGCGATGACGATGGACCGGGTTCGAATCACCTCGCCCGGCGCTTTCGGCCAGTGAGGATGCGTGTTGGGGTCGGCGATGAAGATTGGCTCGTTCTTGTCGAAACTCTCGGCGAAAGGCGGCGGGAGCGGGAGCTCGCCCGAGCGGATGCGCGAAAGGAAGCTCTCGGCGAACTCCGGCGGATCCCGGGGAAAGCAAATCGAGCGGACTGAGAACGAACCGTCCTGATGAAGCAAGAGGATGCCGCGGTCGAACTCGAGGCTCTCGGTCAGAAGACGGGGGACCTCATCGAGAAGCTCCCGCTCGTCGCGGATACGGGAGAATCGGTTGCTGACATCGTTGAGCGCGGCGAGCTGACGGTTCGCGAACTCGAGCCGTTCGAGGTCACGCCTCGCCGGTTGTTGGAGGGCCTGGTGAAGCGCGAGCTCGAGCTCAGTGGTCCGCACCGGCCGAGTCAAGAAGCGACAGACGCCCAACTTCGCCGCATCTCGCGCCAGGGCGACGGCCTCGTGCCCTGCCACCACCAGCAGGGGAATTCGGGAGACAGCGCTCGCCACCCGTTCGAGCGTCGCCCGATCCGACACCGTATCGAGCTCGCAAATCACGACGTTCGGGACGCGCGATTGGATTTCCGCGGAAACCGACGCGAGAGGCGCGGTGCGGACGTCGATGCCTCTTTCCTTCAAGCGCCGGGTGGGGCTCCGTCCACTGCCGGGCCGGCTTTCGAGATAGAGGACGTCGAGTGGCAGCATGCACCCCGCAAACCTGAAGCGATATTAGCGAGTCTCGCGGGAAAACCAAAGCGGAAGGGTGTTTATCCCCTACAAATGCGGATGGGAGGAGTTCACATTTCACCTCGCGCCGGAGCTCTCCTGGCTTTCACCCATGAAGCTCACGAAATCGGACATCGGAACCACGGGCCCGTGGACGGGCACGATGGTCTCGACGTCCAGTTTCAGGCGTTTCATATTGTCGTAGAAAGTCCGATTGCTTCGATTGGGGGTGGCGGGCGGCCGGTCACGCGACGGAGAGTAGAGATCCGCTTCGACTACGATCTTCTCCTTGGGAAGATAGGCGATGACCATTCCCGCGCTGTGATTGAGGCCCTGGATCCGGTGAAGCTCCAGGTTTCGCGTACCGTCGCTCACGACGTATTTTTCCCGGAAAGTCTCGAAGGTGTAGCCCTCCGCGATCTCCTCGGGCGGATAGAGGGACAAGCGGTCCGGCTTCTGGATCCACCGTCGGGCGACCACGAGCTCTTCGTAATAGGCGCGATTGCCCTCGTGCGCGATGACGGTGGCACCATCGTGAATATAGGCCCGCAGGCCACCGATGTGGTCCCAGTGATGGTGCGTCGTTACCAGAAATCGTATCGGTTTCTCCGGCATGAGCCTCGCGACTTCATCGATGACCGCCAGTGATCGCTCCTCGTCCAGAGGAGCCTCGACGACGACGGTGTAATCGCGGAACTCGACCGCCAGGCTGTTGTGAGAGGAGCCTCCCAGATACCACACTCCGTCCGCCAGTCGTTGCGACTCCACGCGAACCGGCGGGACGATCGCTTCGCGTACCGCCGCTGGAACGTCGAGAGCGGCGTCATCCACGTTCACCTCGACGTCGGTCACGTTGAGTCCAAAGGCATGGTCGCCGCCGCTGACGTTCGGAAGCCGCTCGTTATCATCGATGTCCTGGTGCTGATGGAAAGTGGGGAGCTTCACGCCCCCGAAATCTCGATAGTCCGTGTAGACGTTCTCGTAATACATGTCCCCGACCACCGGATTGGGAACCCAGGTTTGTACCCGGGCCACGAGATGGTCACTCGTGATGGTGCCGTTCACCTGGTATTTGCCGAGCGCGGTGAACGAGACCACGGTCACGCGTTCTCCGTATTCGTTTCGGGTGATTGCTGTGGGGTTTCCCGCCATGGCGGCTTTGAGAAAGCCGTGCGGCGTGAGCCAGATTTCGAGCTGTCGCACCTCGGCGGCGGTCGGGGCTGGAACGACCGCGTCACCTTGGAGGTTCCAGGCGTAATCCCCGCTGACCAGGAGAGTCTGATGCCGTTCACCCTCGATGGGCGTTCCTCCTCCACCGCGAGGAGGATTGTTCCCCTGGACGAGAACCATTTCCTCCTTCGAGGATCGAGTCTCGAAGTCAATGGTTCGGATGTACCGGGGCATATCGAAACGAGGCCAGTCGAGATCCGGCCTGAAGCTCTGGCCGACCGCTCCTCTCCATCCCGTCCCGGAATAACGAATCGATTTCAATTGCGTGGCTCCGATGGCCTCGGCAGCAGACTGCAATACACTCCGCGCATCCTGCCCGACTGCGGTCCCGACGAGGAGTGCCTGCACCACACAAAAACTCAGCAGTCGATTTGTCATGACGCCTCCTGACCGCCCAAGTCTCCTCAGCGCCGACTCCCGCACCCCCCGGCGCGGAGGCGCGGATCGTAGCATGCCGTCCCAGGCCATTCGACCTTGGAGAAGAATGACGTTTGAAGTGCGGAAATGAACCTTTCCCTTGAATACCTCGTATCACAAAGGGTAGGATCGCGAGGGATGAAAAGAGAAACGCTGAAGGGTCACCTGGATCTTCTTCTCCTGGCGGTAGTTAGCACCGGCGCGTCCCACGGCTACCAAATCGCTCGTCGGCTCGCGCAGGCGAGCGGTAACGCTTTGGAGCTTCCCGAGGGAACTCTATACCCGGCCCTTCACCGGCTGGAATCCAAAGGGCTTCTGGAGAGCTCCTGGGCGGAGGTTGGTGGGCGCCGCCGCCGCGTGTACAGCCTGACGGAATCGGGGAAAGAAGCCCTGGCTCAGGAGCGTCTGGCGTGGGGAAGCTTCGCCCAGGCGGTCGAGTCGGTCTTGGATACGGTATGAGCCCGACCTTCGGAAATTCCCGAAAGCTTCACGCGTTCCTACGCGCGCTGAGAAAGGAGCTCGCCTCCCGGTTTCGTGTCGAGCCGAGCCACCCGGGTATCGAGCGCATCCTCGACGAAGCCGAGGCGCATCTCGAGGACGCGATCGCCGAGCTGGTCGGGGGCGGCGCCTCCGTCGACGGCGCGACCGCCACGGCCCTTTCCCGGTTCGGAACCCCCTCTCGCGTGGCTCGGGCTTATGGGGCTCTCGAAACGCCGAGCTTCATCGATCCCCACGCAGGCGTTCCCGCGTGGCGTCTCGTCCTCCGAAGCTTTCGAGAACGGATGGATTGGAATCGCTGGCAATGGATCACCGACATCCGTCTCGCGATACGTTTCCTGTCGAAGAGCCGGGCCTACACACTCGCTTTCGTGCTGACGCTCGGGCTGGGTATCGGCGCCAACACGGCGATCTTCAGCGTGGTGCACGGGGTCTGGCTTCATCCGCTTCCGTATCGCAATGAGGATCGCCTCGTTTACCTGCGTCACGCCGCCAACATCGCGGGGATCGACAACGTGCTCTTCTCCGTCTCGGAGATCAAGGACTACCGCGAGCAGAGTCGGAGCTTCGACGGCATCACCGAGTTCTCCGCCATGACGTTCAACATGATCGGACTCGACGAGCCGAAGCTGGTTCGCGCCGGCATCGTGACCGGTAACTACTTCGACGTCATGGGACTCGGCGCTCGCCTGGGCCGGGTGATCTCGAGCCACGACGACGGCGAGGCCGCGCCTGCCGTCGCGGTCCTCACTTACGACTATTGGCTGCGCCAGTTCGCTGGCGACCCCGAAGTGGTCGGTCGCCAGGTCACGATGAACGACCGGAGCGTCGCGATCGTAGGGGTCGCGGAGCCGGCGCCCCCCTATCCCGAGCGCACGGATCTCTACGTCAATCTGGTCGCGAGCCCTCACCATCTGAGCGCGAGCATGGTCGACGATCGCACCCACCGCATGACGGAGGTGTTCGCGCGTCTTGCACCGGATACGACCCTGCAATCCGCGCGGGTGGAGATCGAGGAAATCACCCGCCGACTGCACGAGGCCTACCCCGAGATCTACGACACGACCCATGGCTACGACGTTTCTCTGTCGCTCCTGCGCGAGCAGCTCGCCGCCACCGCGCGGCCAACGCTCCTCATGCTGTTGGGGGTGGCCGCCTTTGTCCTCGTGATCGCCTGCGCGAACGTGGCCAACCTGACTCTTGCCCGTGTCATTCGCCGTCACGACGAGTGGGCGCTACGCGTGTCGCTCGGGGCGAGACCCCGCATCCTCCG
>DASPGQ010000463.1 GCA_035620555.1 Vicinamibacteria bacterium | reverse complement strand
AGCGCTTCGTCGTAGCGCTCGACGTCCCTCGCGTTCTTGTCGGTGTAAACCCGAAAATAGCAAAATTTGCAGCGCTTCCGGCAAAAGGGAACATGGAGGTATAGCCCCAGGGGGACGGAAGGATCGGGGCTCCGGTCGAGGACTTTTTCGACCTTTGAGAGATGATCTGCGCTCCAGAAGAAGAAGGGAGGGTAGTTCGCGATGAAATAGCTACCGACCTCGGTGCCGCGCGGGTCGGTGGTCGCTTCCATGGTCTTTCACTCTCACTTCCTGCTTCCTCCTCCGCGAATTGTAGCACGCTGCACGGGCTCACCTTCGCCTAGTCGAGGCGTCAGAAGATGACGCGTCTATGCGCTACGGGCGAAACCGCACCCATTTCACGACACGTTGCTGCGTGACCTCCGCTCCATAGAGATTACCCTCGTCGTCCACGGCAATCCCTTCGGGACCGCTGTAGCCCGTCACGTTGACGCGATCGTCGGGGATGAAGTGGCGCACCCAGCCGGTGCGGGCGTCGCCGATCCGGATTCCTTTTTCCCAGCCAGCATTTCGCATTCCCATGTACTCGTCGGGCGCGGGGCTCGATTCCGAATCGGCGACGTAGATGACATCGTTCGCGTCGATGAAGATACCGCTCGGGCGGCCGAACTGCGTCCAGATGGCGAGGAAGTTGCCCTCTTGATCGAAGAGCTGGATGCGGTTGTTGTAGCGATCCCCGACGAAGAGGCGGCCCTGCGAGTCCATGGCGAGCGCGTGCGGATCGCGAAACTGCTTCGGCCCGTGGCCGGTTTCGCCCCAGGTCTCGATGTAGGCTCCGTCTGCTGCCCACTTCGTGACCCGATTCACCGATTGATCGTGCGCCTCGACGATGTAGATCTCGCCGTTCGGTGCCACCAGGACGTCCGAGGGTCGCCTGAGGTGCCGCGGCGGATCGCCCGGCACTCCCGGCTCGCCGATCGTCATCAGAAGCTCGCCGCTCGGGTTGAACTTGTAGACGACGTGTCCGGTGTCGGTAGCACCTTCACGCCAGGCGTCGGTGACCCAGAGGTTGCCGTCGCCGTCCACGTCGATCCCATGCGGCCAGGCGAACATGCCCGAACCGAAGCTGCGGAGGAGCTTTCCCTCCTTCGTGAAAAGCAGGACGGGATCGACGTCCGAGCCGACACAGGTATTGGCGCCGCACCGCTCGACGACCCAGATGTTGCCATCGGCAGCGATATCCACCGCGCTGGTGGATCCGAACGTTCGGCCGTCGGGTAGCTCGCCCCAGTCCACGATCGGGCGAAACGGGTTCGTCGTCATCGACTGGGCCTCGAGGCGACTCGAGCTCGCCACGACCATCACTGCCACCCCGACGACCGCCACCGCCCGCATCCAGCTCAACCGATTATTACGCATCGTTTCTCCTCCCAGAGTGCTCAGTGCCGTGGCGGACCCGTGATCGATCGTTCCGCCAACGGCTCGGACTGTTTACGGCGCGGCAAGCGCGCCGGGCTCGCTCCGCTCGCGCAGGCTGGACTGTACTTTTTCATCAGCCTGCTCGTGGAACGGGGGCAAGGGCCCGCTCGCGAAACGCGTAGTCTAGCAGGCTTCGCTCCGCGAGCGCGGCCGGCGTGGACACTGAGATGGGAAACGGCGACATGATACGATGACGTCAAGCGCGTTTACCGAAAGACATGAACCGGTGGCGAGATTGGCGCGAGCAGTCGTATCGGGATCTGCGCCACGCGGAGAACGCGCGAGACGACGACGATTTCGAATGGAGCGCGTTCGCCGCACAGCAGTCGGCGGAAAAAGCGCTCGAGGGACTTATCATGGAAAAGGGTGGGGAGCCCTGGGGACACTCGGTGACAGGCCTCGCCGAGGCCTTGCCTGCCGGCATCTCGGCTCCCGCGGACATCTTGGAGGCGGCGCGACGCCTCGATAAGCACTACACGCGCTATCCGAATGGCTTCGCCGAGGGCTATCCGGGGAAGTTCTACACTCGAGGCGAAGCCGAGGGAGCCATCGCCGATGCCTCACAGATCATCGAGTTCTGCCGGAGCCACCCACCTCGATCGGGCTGAGCGCATCGATGAGCTGCGGCAGGCCGCGAGCAGGGCCAAGAAGAACGTCCCGGGCATCGAAAGGATTGTGCTCTTCGGGTCGCTCGTCGCGGGCAACCCCACGCCTCGTTCCGATGCCGACTTGCTCGTTGTCGTCGATACGAGCTCTCACCGGGAGCCTCGAAATCGGAACCCGGAGATGATGGGAACGCTCGCTCCGCTTCCTTGTCCCCTCGATCTCTTCGTACTGACCCGCGACGAGGTGGAGCGTTTTCAGTAGCGAAGGCTCACCCCTTCTCCGCGTAGCGCTCGAAACCGGAAGAGATCTCCTCTGAAAGTAGCGACGCTCGATTGGACGTTGTCAGTCACCCACTCGAGACAAAGTTCAGCGATCCCCTTTGTTCTGTCTGACGCTCGGCCCACCGAACCCGTGGGTCGACTCGTGCGGAGCCGTCGTTTGTCCCGCCGCGCCAGTCGCCTGGTGGCTGCCCTCGAAGATCTCGATGGTCCCCGCTTCGACGAGCTTCTTGACTGCCGGGTGAGACGCATCGGTATCTCGGATTTGTCCCGTCTTTCGCGGACCGAGGTGCAGCGCTTTGCCCCTCGGCAACGGAACCTTGATCGCGGAGTGAGTCTTGTTGGTCACGGTTTTCATGGCGAACCTCTTCTCTCCATGCGTTCCAAGGCCATTCTAACCCGACCGAGAGGTTATGATTAGGCCCTTGTTGGAGAGAAGAAAATGAAGCTCGCTTCGCTTCTTGCGCTCGCGCTGTCCTTTCAAGAGACCGCCGAGATCGAAAAAGTGTGGGACGTCACGCTCGCCCGCGGCGAGACCCGCGACATCCTCTTTTCGACTTCCGAAGGCACGTTCATGTCCGTCGACGTCTCCCCCGATGGCACGTGGATCGTCTTCGACCTGCTGGCTCATGTGTACCGACTTCCCATCAGCGGGGGTGAGGCGAGTTGCCTGACTCAGGACAGCGGCGTCGCGACCAACTACCACCCGGCCATCTCGCCCGACGGAGCACGGATCGCCTTCGTCTCCGACCGCAAGGGACAGAACAACCTCTGGATCATGGATGCCGACGGAAGCAACCCGCGCGCCGTGTTCACCGACGACAACGTCCGTGTCTTCGAGCCCGTGTGGACGCCCGATGGGGACTACGTCATCGTTCGACGGCAGGAGCTCGGCGACCGGCGTCGGCCGACCAAGAACGGTCTCTGGATGTACCACCGGGAGGGCGGCACCGGCGTCGAGCTCGTGGGACAGGATGTGCCAGGAGCTGCCTGGCCGTCCGTTTCGTCGGACGGCGCCTACGTCTATTTTCACGCGACCGATGCGCCTCCGCTGCCGTCGGGTTATCGCGATCCAGTCAAAGGGTATACGCAGATTCGGCGCCTCGAGCGAGCCACGGGTACGATCACCCCCGTGACCGAAGGTAGGGCGGAGCAGCAGATTCGTTCCTCCAGCGGCGGAGGGTATGCCGCCGAGGTCTCGCCCGATGGACGCTACCTGAGCTTCGCGAGACGCATTCCCGATGGGACGATCTCGTACAAAGGGCATCGTTTCGGTCCACGCACCGCCTTGTGGCGGCGGGAACTCGTGAGCGGCGCCGAACGTCTGCTCATGGATCCCATCGAAGTCGACATGGCCGAAGGCATGAAGACCCTTCGGGTCCTACCGGGCTACAGCTGGTCCTCGGACGGGAGCTTCATCGTCATCTCCCAGGGCGGAAAGCTGCGCAAGCTGAACGTCGAAAGCGGCGCCGTCGAGACGATTCCGTTCACCGCGCGGGTGGAACGAACGATCTCGGAGATGACGCGCGCGAGCTTTCGCGTGAGCGATGGTCCCTTCCCCGCTCGGTTCCTCCGATGGGCCACGACGCATGGCGCCACGATCGCGTTTCAAGCCGTCGGGAAGATCTGGACGGTCGCCTCCGGTGGCACTCCGCGAAGATTGACCCCCGCGAGCTTCGAGCCCTTCGAGTACGCTCCGGCCTGGTCTCCCGATGGAAGCTCGATCGCGTTCACAACCTGGGACGTCGAAGAGGGAGGCCACCTGTACCGTGTTGGAGCATCGGGGGGTACGCCGCAACGGCTCACCCGGACTGCGGGAGAGTACGTGCATCCAGTATGGAGCCCCGACGGGTCGACCCTCGTCGTGGCTCGGGGCTCGGGTGCCACCGCGCGCCACTCCTCGTGGGCGATGAACGCCTATTACGATCTCGTCGCGATTCCCGCCTCAGGGGGAGATCCGACACCCCTCGTTCGCGTCGAGCCAACCGGCTCGCGGGCCCAGATCGTGAGGGCGTCGTTCGGTCCCGACGGACGGCTGTTCTATCCAGAGCCCGGCTCGGAGAAACAGGAAGGGAACGAGATCCCGTTCACACTGCTCGTCTCCGTCCGTCCCGACGGCACGGATCGGCGGGAGCATTTGAAATTCCATTTCGCCGACGAAATCGTGCCCTCGCCCGATGGGAAGCGGGTCGCGTTTCAGGAAGGCGACAACGTTTACGTCGCCGCCTTTCCCTATAACGTTTCGGGCAAACTGCCGATCGAGATCGACAAAAGGAAGGGTTCCGTGCCCGTGACGCAGGTAAGTCTGGAGGGTGGGCTCTATCCGCGCTGGCTCGACGCGAACCAACTCGAGTACGGGAGCGCCAACCGGCACTTCGTCTACGACGTGACGAGCGGCGAGTCGGAGACGACGGAGGTCGACTTGCGCGTGCCTCGACGTCTCCCGGGCGGGACCATCGCGCTCGTTGGCGCTCGCGTCATCACCCCGCACGATGGTCAGGTGTACGAGAGCGCCACCATCGTCGTCGATCGCGCCCGCATCGCATGCCTGGGTCCATGCGATACGTCCGCAGCGGACCGAACCATCGACCTGTCGGGAAAAACTATCATCCCCGGCCTCGTCGACATGCATGCCCACCATTACCGCGAGCATCGGGGCATCCATCCGGCTCGCGATTTCGAGAAAGCCATCTACCTCGCATACGGGGTCACGACCAACCTCGACAATTCGATGTGGTCCCAGAACGTTTTCCCCGCTGCCGAGCTGATCGAAGCGGGGCTCATCGTCGGCCCGCGGACGTTCTCGACGGGAGATCCTCTTTATCGCGGAGACGGCCCGCGCCAGAACGAGCTCGGAAGCTACGAGGTCACCGAGCAGAACATCGAAAGGCTTGCCTCCTGGGGCGCGACGGCTATCAAACAGTACCTCCAGCCCCGCCGCGATCAGAGGCAGTGGGTTTCGGACATCGCCCGCAAGAAGAAATTGATGGTCACCGCCGAAGGGAGCGACCTCGCCTACAACCTCTCGATGATCATGGACGGACAAACAGCATGGGAGCATCCGATGAGCTACATGCCGATCTATGGCGACGCCGCCAAGTTCTTTGGGCTCGCGGGCGCCGTCTATTCCCCCACGTTCATCGTCGGGGGGCCGGGCCCGTGGAACGAGGAGTACTTCTTCCAGAAGTACGACGTGTGGAAGGACGAAAAGCAGCGGCGCTGGCTCCCCTGGCGCCAGCTCGTGCCCCACACGAGACGCCGGATGCTGAGGCCGGAGACGGACTACAGCTTTCCCCTCATCGCCCAGGGCCTGGCCGATATCATCGAGCAGGGCGGCCACGGCGCCATCGGCTCACACGGCCAGCAGCACGGAATCGCGCCTCACTGGGAGGTCTGGATGGCGGCCTCGGCGCTCGGGCCCATGGGAGCGCTGCACATCGCGACTGCGGACGGAGCGCACTTTCTCGGCGCGGAGCAGGACCTCGGGAGCCTGGAGGCGGGAAAACTGGCCGACCTGATCGTGCTGGGGTCGAATCCCCTTGATGCCATCGAGAACACGCTCGACATGCTCTACGTGATGAAAGGCGGGGTTCTCTACGAAGCCGACACCCTCGACGAGATCTGGCCCGAGGAACGTCCATTTGGAGAACGATTCTGGGTCGACGAGGATGCGCTGCAGGCCGACGAGAAGCCCATTGAGCGATGAAGCAGGAAATCCCTCCTCATGGTAAACTATGTTAGCTTCATAACCCCACGATCCAGGGCGGGCCTCGGCTGAGTCGCCCTCCCGCTGAGCGACGATTCCAAGTTCTTAGTACAGGTAGACAACGATGACGAATTCAATCCAAGAGAAGATCGTTAAGCTCCGCATCAATGCGTCGGGAAAGCGCATCATCGGATTTGTGGATCTATTTGCGAAGGATGCCGGCACCACCCACCCGCGGATCTCGGACATCCTGAACAACGTGGAGCCCTTTTTGCTAATCCGTGAGGCAGAGGACTCGGCCGGTGAGGAACGGGGCTTTCAAGCCATTCCCAAGGATTCTCTCAGCTACGTCGAAGCCCTGGACGAACCGGAGAATCCGGCCTGGCTCTGCAAGGCGGGCGATAGGCGACGGATCACGGTGGAGCTGAGAGAGCCCTCGGCGACGGTCAAGGGAGACATCCTCGTTCCCACCGGGAGCAAGCTTTCCGAGGTGCTCAACGACTCACGACGATTCATCAACGTCCTTTCCGCCGAGTTCGTCGACTCCGTCGAGCGGTACCGGTATCTCGCCGTCAACAAGAGCCACGTCGTCGCCCTGAAGGCGTGAGGGCGAAAACAGCAGGCGAGAACCCGCTCACATCCTCTTTCGCTGTCCCCGGCCTCCGCTTTCGTGCAAAAACTTCGGAATGGCGACATCCTCGATGGGCCCGCCGATGAAGTAGCGCACGAGCGCCGCGAGCTTGAGCGGTCTTCATCGCTCGAGATTCTGGAGCGCCTAACCGCGTGAGGAGGCGATCCGCGTCAGCTTCTCTCGGGTCTCTTCGATGCGCTCTCGATCGAGATCGCCGTCTTTCCAGAGTTCATGGAAGCGGCGGTAGTTCCCGCTCGCGGCCTCCTGGTCGCCCAAGGACTCGTGAATCCGCCCGAGGAAATAGAAACTCCGGACGTAGGGAATCGGCCACCAGATGTGCTCGCCTTCGCTCTCAGTGATCCGCTCGAACCACACGAGGGCTTCACCGTCTCGGCCGGCCGCGAGGTAGGCCAAGCCGAGCGAGTACCAGATCGGGACGTGTGGGGGCGGATCTCTTCCCATCAAAGTGAACCCTCGCGGAAGGAGCAACGAGCGAGCTTTTTCGAGCTCGACGATCGCGGCTTGCGGTTCATCTCTCGCGAGAGCGATCTCGCCGACGAGGTGATGGTGACGCCGCGTCTCTTTCTGCGTCGGCATCGACTCAGTGCGCTCGAGCAACTTCGCGGCCCGTGCTTCGGCTTCGTGGATCCGACCCGACGCCGCCAGGGCCGAGGCCTCATAGAAAAGTCCTTCCCACTCGGGATAGTTGCCTTCGCCTTCCCTCTGAGCACTGCGGGCAAGCTCGAGAGCCCGCTCGGCCTCTCCCTGAGCCAGGAGAACGCGGGCCGCCTGGGTTCTCGCCGCCGCACTCCGGGTTCTCGGGTATTCGTAGGCCGACGCCGCCTGGTCGAGAAGCTCGAGGGCATCGGCGGCCTTTCCGCGATAGAGCGAAACGAGTGCGAGGCGGCGCAGCGCCTCCCATTTGGAGGTGGGACTCCGGAGGGAGGTCAAGGGCTTCATGGCCGCTTCCGCCTCTCGCCAGCCCTCGCGGAGGATGCCGAGCTCGAACCGACCAAAATGCGTTCCGGGCCGATCCGGATCGGTGGCCTCCGCGGTCTCGAACGCTTCGATGGCGGCATCGTACTTTCCCGCTCGGATCCAGTGCTCGCCCAGACCCGCATAGACTTCAGCTCGATCGGGAAAACGGGTCATGAAGGACTCGATGAGCTCGTAGGCGATGTCGAACCGCTGCTGATACTCATACGCAGAGGCGAGCTGGTTGTATGCCATCCACAGGGGATGCTGCATTCGCGTCACGATCTCCCAATGGGTAATCGCTTCGTCGACGCGCTCGAGGAGAAAGAGGCGCCGGGCGAGGACGTGATGGCTGGCAATCTCGCCGGTCAGCTCGATGTGCTTTGCGATCTTCTCGATCGCTTGGTCATAGGTCTCCTCCCGGAGCGCGTAGTAGAACCCTTCGACGGAATAGCGCTC
>DASPGQ010000462.1 GCA_035620555.1 Vicinamibacteria bacterium | reverse complement strand
TGAAGCCGAGCGAGCTTCCCGATTCGTATCCGGGATTCAGCTATACGATGACCCAGAACCTGACGGGATGGCCCGCCGCGGTCGTTCGGGCGGGTACCTCGTCGGGAGGCCTTCCGATCGGCGTCCAGCTGACCGCGGGCCCCTGGCGAGACGATCGGGTCATCGCGCTCGCGGCGCGCGTCGAAGAAGCGCTCGGCGGTTGGGCCCCACCTCCGATCTGACCGATAGCGAGAAGCCTGAGCCACCCCTCCGGACTCACGAGTTATCCGTGTCCCGATGCACCGTGTCGGGCGAGAACGCCGGAAGACAGACGGCGATGTACTCGGCGCCCTCGGGCTCGGGACTGCTGTAACGAACCCACTCGCCGGGCGACAGGACGACCGCCTGGCCAGCGCGAACCTGGAGCGTGCCGCCCTCGTGCTCGACCTGGAGCATGCCGCGCAGCACGAGGGTGATCTCCTCGAACTCCGGCCGTTGCCCCGGCTCCTCCCATCCTTCGGGCGACACCATGCGAGCAATGCTGAGCTCGTCGTGTCCGGTGTTGACCCGGCCGACGAACTCTTCGATTCGTTTGGGCTTGTTCCCCGCCGCGGGAACGACGGCCGGAGCTCCGATGAGTCTTGGCATCATTCCACTCCCAAGAAATTCCACACGGCTCGAATGAACTTCTCTGTTTCTTCGACCGGGGCGAAATGTCCGCTGTCCTCGAAGACGACGAAATCGGCTTCACCGCTCACGCCGTCGGAAATCTCTTTGGCCTTTTCCGACGGGAGAAGATCCCGCTTGCCCGCGATGACCAGACTTCGCGCGCGAATCGACGCGAGGCGGTCGCGGAGATCCAGGGTAGGCCACTCCGCGTTCGCATGTTGGGCGTGTACCCAGCTGAAGGAGGCGTCGGCGAAGACTTCGGGCAATATCTCCTTACCCCTGCCTTGATCGGCAAACATCATTGGGAACCACACTTCGGTGTCGAAGGTCTTGGTGCGGGCGTTGCGTTCTTTATCGGTGAGGCCGGGGTCCGACATCTCCTTGGTGAAACTCGCGAAGGCCTCCATGAGCTCCGGATAACTCGCGGAGAGCTGCTGTCCATCCTCTCGGGTGAAGCTGGCGTTCCCATGTAGGAAGATTGCGTTCTCGATGGTGTCGGGGTGCTCCGACGCCAGGAGGATCAAGTTGGTGGCCCCGTTCGACCAGCCAATCGCGTCGACGCGCTCGAGGCCCAGATGCTCGCGAAGCGCCTGGAAGTCGGCGCGGACGGCGGCCGTGCCGCGATCGCTGTCTTCTTTGATCTCGCTCGATTCGCCCATGCCCCTCGGATCGAAATACACCATCGTCAAGCGCGATTCCAGCGGGCGGTACATCGCCCGCAGGCCTTCGAGGCTCAGTCCCCAGGAGTTCGGTACCGTCATGAGGACGGGGCCTTTGCCGTGAACCTCGTAGTGAATCGTGTGGCCCCCCAGATCCGCGGAAAAGGAGCCGTTTCGGAGACCGGGCTCGAGAGGGACGACGACTTGACCGTCTTTCATCACGAACCGGACTCGGCGCAGAGCCGAGATGTCTCGAAGAGGATTCCCCTCGACGGCGACGATGTCGGCCTTGAGGCCGGGCCGGAGATCCCCCACGACGCCCGAGAGGGAGAGGGCCTCGGCGGCACGCGACGTGGCGCTGATGATCGCGTCCTGGTTCGACTGGCCGGCGGCGACACGGCGCTCGAACTCGATTGCGGTGTCTCCCGACCAGACCCAGCCGGCGTTGGCGTCGGTGCTGAAAATGATGGCGACACCCTTCTCCACCGCCCGGCGAAAGACGTTGGTGCGAGTCGGCAGGAACTTTGCCGTCCAGTCGAGGGCCTCTTTGGAGTAGCCGAACTTCTTGCCGTGGGCGAGATAGTACTCGCCGAGGTAGAGGTTGGGCGAGTAGTAGACGCCTTGCTCGACCATCAGATCCAGTACGGCGTCGTCGAGAAGAGCGCCATGCTCGAGCGTCGTCGCGCCCGCAAGAATCGCGCGACGTGCCCCTTCGGCCGCGTGAGCGTGTACCGAGACGGGAATGCCAGCCTTCTTCGCCTCGTCCATGGCCCACCGAAGCTGGTCCTGCGAATGCGTCGGCGTTCCACCCGCACGGCTGCTCCGGGTCGCGAAGACCTTGAGCCAGTCGATGCCGGCTTCGATGCGATGTCGAGCTTCGGCTCGCATCGCATCTTCGTCGGCGGGAGCGGCGCCATCCTGCAAGCGATCTCCCTCCGTTCCCGGGGCGTCGTCGTCCGAAAGCCACTTTCCCGATACCTGAAGCCGCGGCCCGGGCAAGAGCCCTTCTTCGATGGCCTCGCGCAGATCGACGTCCTCGTACCGAGGGCTTCCGAGGCTGCGTACGGTCGTGAACCCGCTTTCCAGGAGCTTGCGGGCGCTGAAGGCACCCCACAATGAGCTGAGCGACGGCCTCGCCTCGTCGTCGCCGAAATGGGTCGTGATGTGAACGTGAGCGTCGATGAGCCCGGGAAGCACCGTATACCCCCTGAGATCGATGGTCTCGGAGCCGGCAGGAATCTCGGCCGGACCGAAAGCCTCGATCCTGTCCGCCTGCACCACGAGCAGCGCGTCTCGATGGATGTTTCCTCTGCCGTCGATCGCGAGATCCGTCCGAAGAGCGATGTTCTGGACGAACATTGCCAGAAGCAGCAGCGTGCCATGGACCATGCCGACCTCCATGGCGGGGAATGATATGACAAACCCGCGTTCGGGGTTATGAGTCCCGATCTCAATCGGGTAGAATGACGGTCCGGGAAGTGAGGTACCCTCTATTATGAAGCGTCGTTTGTTGCCCACCCTGGCATTCGTGCTCGTCGCCAGTGCCTCGTTCGCTCAGTGGACCGCGGAAAAGCCGGGAAGTGACAACCTCCGTGTTCTGTCGCACGTACCGCTCGGTCCAAGACTGAGCGTTTCCGACATCGACCTCGAGCAGGAGATGAACCGACCCTATGCGTATGTGGGGCGGATGGTTTACGGAACCGAGGGCGACAAAGGTGTCGACATCATCGATCTTCACGATCCGGAGAATGCCAAGCGCATCTATTCGTGGCGGATCGAGGATCAGGACCTTCACCTGGGCACCGGAGGCATGGACGTCAAGCACTTCAAGTGGAAGGGGCGCTACTACGTGGTTCAGTCTCTCCAGTTCAGGCAGGGGGGCCCGAACCCCGACCTGGGTGCCGTGGTACTCGACGTGACCGACCTTCCGGACCCATCCAAGGTCAAGGAAGTCGCCCGGATCCGAGAGCCCGAGTTGCCCGGAGGGTTCCACAACATCTTCATATACCGACACACCAATGGCGCGGTCCTTCTGTTCGCCACGGTGTCCGGGCCGTTCGCGCACGTTTACGACCTGGGTCGTGTCGTCGAGGGAGATCTCGAGAACGCTCTCGTTGCCAAAGTCCCGGTTCCCGAAGCCGACAGCGAGCGCCGCGGGTATCATGATTTCTACGTCGGCTACCATCCCGACAGTGCCGAAGATCGATTCTACGGAGGCGGCACCGGGGGCTACTATGTTTACGACGTCACCGACCTCGAACAGCCCACCATCCGGGCCACACTGACGGGAATCCGTGGAGTGCGCTCGGGCCACACGTTCACCCCCACCCCCGACGGGAGATACGTGATCGCAGAGACGGAATATCAGTATGCGCCGCTTCGCATCTTCGATCTGAAGCCCGCCCTCGACGGTGAGGTGGAGAACATATCCGAGCCCATCGCCGCCTGGACCGCGGACTGGCGACATCTCGTCCACAACCACGAAGTTCGCTGGCCTTATGTCTTCGTCTCCGGCTACCTCGACGGTCTCCAGATCTTCACGCTCATGAATCCCAAAGATCCCACGACGGTCGCGTACTACGACACGTACCTCGGACCCCCCAACGAGGATCGCTATCCGATGTTCAACGGAGCGTTCGGAGTGGACATACGCAACGCGGACGGGCTCATCGTGGTGAGCGACATGACCACGGGATTCTGGGCGTTTCGCATGGAGGGTTTCCAGGGCTGGAACGGCGCCGACTGGGGCATGCCGAACATCTCGAGCGTCCAGGACTGGGAACGTGGTCCCGCCGCCGTAAGTGTTGGGAACGGCACCCCATGACCCTTGTCGCCGCCCTTCTCGCTCTTCTATCGTTCTCGGAAGGGGAGCGTCCGGCCTGGAGTGCGGGCTTCGGGTTCCGTGGGGTTGCTTGCTCCTCGGCTGCGATTCCCGACGTCGTCGGAGCGTACTACGGCATCGAGATGGTCCCCACGAGGCGCGTCGCCGGCATGGGACAAGCCCGTGGGTTGGGCAAGGTGAGCTTCTCCGAGTCCCCCTACGGAGTGGCGGTGCTGCGGGATGGAAGGTATGCGTACGACATCGACCTCTCGCTCGAACGCATAAAGGCACCTCCCGCCGGCTTTCTCACGGCCTGGGTGGCGAAATCGGATCTCTCAGAGAGGACGTGGCTCGGCGTTCTGGACGACGACCTCCGTGTCGGCGCGCGAGTCGAATGGAACAAGTTCCTTCTCGTGGTGACGCTCGAGCCATCCGACGAGCCGTCGGACTCCTGGCGGGGCCCCGTAGTTCTGCGAGGAATGTCCCGGAGCGGGTTGATGCATACGCTCGCGGGCCACGGCCCCTTCGAGAAGGAGCCCTGCTCGAAGTACGGGTTCGACTGAGTGCTCCCGCCTCTTCTTGGGCTCGTCGTAGCGACGCTCGCTCTCCAGCACGAGGGGCACCACGGCCACGGGGCGGCGGATGCCGACCCCAAATCGTGGCGCATGCCGCCTCATGACTTTCCCATGCCGCCCCTGCCGGGATTGGAGACCGCTCTTCCCATCGTAGGGCCGTTTCTTCCTGGTGGAGACGCCCCGGACCTGGCGGCCTTTCCCGAGGCCGAGCCCGGTCGCATCGTCGAGATGGCCGACGGCGAGACCCTCTCGATGACCGCAGGCATCGTGCGCCGGACGCTGAACGGCAAGACCTTCTTGATGTACGGCTACAACGGCCAGTATCCCGGGCCCCTCATCAAGGCCGACCGCGGGGCGACGATCCGGGTCGAGCTGACCAACGCCATCGAGATGCCCACGACGGTGCACTGGCACGGCGTGCGGCTCGACAACCGATTCGATGGCGTTCCCGACCTGACGCAGGCGCCGATTCTGTCGGGGGAGACCTTTACGTACGAAGTTCACTTCCCCGACTCCGGGATCTATTGGTACCACCCCCACGTGCGGGAGGACATCCAGCAGGATCTCGGTCTTTACGGAAACCTGCTCGTCGCGCCCCCGGAGCCCGACTACTACAGCCCGGTGAATCGCGAGGAAGTCCTGATCCTCGACGACCTGCTCATGGACGATCTCGGCCCGCTGCCCTGGGGGGATCGAGCGCCTACCCACGCGCTCATGGGGCGGTTCGGCACGGTACTTCTCGTGAACGGTGCCACGAGCTACGAGCTCTCGGTGGCGACGGGCGAGGTCGTCCGATTCTATCTGACGAACGTGGCGAACACCCGTACGTTCAACGTCGTGTTCGACGGTGCGCCGATCAAGATCGTCGCGTCCGACGTCAGCAAGTACCAGCGCGAGACTTTCGTCGAGAGTGTGGTCATCGCACCGGCGGAGCGTTACGTGGTGGAGGTGCTCTTCGAGAGCCCGGGCGAGCACGTGATGACGAACTCGATCCAGGCGATCGACGAGTGGATGGGAGAGTTCCGCCCCAGCATCAAACCGCTGGGAACGATCCATGTTTCCGACACGAAAGCATCGGAAAGCTATGCAAACGAGTTTCGAACGCTTCGTGACAACGAGGACGTGAAGAAGGACATCGACGGCTATCGTCGCTATTTCGACAAGCCGGTCGATCACCGTCTCGTGTTGACGCTCGACATCGAGAACCTGCCGCTCCAGATCGTGCAAGCGATGCAGTTCGAGGCGGGGCTCTACTCTCCACCCATCGAATGGAACGACGCGATGCCGATGATGAACTGGCTTTCCAGCGCCGAGCAGGTTCATTGGAAGCTACGTGACCCCGACACCGGGAAAGAGAACATGGATATCGACTGGTCTTTTGCCAAAGGGGATGTGGCGAAGATCCGCCTCTTCAACGACCCCGAGACCATCCACCCCATGAACCACCCTTTCCACGTTCACGGACAGCGGTTTCTGGTTCTTTCGCTCGACGGAGTCGAGAACGAGAACCTCGTCTGGAAAGACACGGCCATCGTTCCCGTGGGGACCACGATGGACATCCTGGTGGACCTGTCCAACCCGGGGAAGTGGATGATGCATTGCCACATCGCCGAGCATCTCCACGCCGGAATGATGGGCTCGTTCGTGGTGGAGTGAGGGATTCGACGGGATGAAGGCCATGGTGCTCGGCGAGCAGCGGCCGATGGCCGACTCGCCGCTGACGCTCTTGGAGCTGCCCATGCCGGAGCCAGGTGAGGGCGAGATCCGAATCAAGGTTTCTTGTTGCGCCATTTGCCGAACGGACCTGCATGTCATCGAAGGCGACCTTCCCCCGCGCAAGCTGCCTCTGGTTCCCGGCCACCAGGTCGTGGGAACCGTGGACAAGCGCGGCCCCGGGTCCTCCCTCGGGATGGGCCAGCGAGTGGGTGTCGCATGGCTTCACCGGTGCTGCGAATCATGCGACTACTGCACGAGCGGTCGCGAGAATCTCTGCGTCTCGCCGACATTCACCGGCTACCACGTCGACGGAGGCTACGGCGAGTACGTGACGGCGCCGGAAGCTTATGTGTACGAGATCCCGCGTGTCTTCAGCGACCACGAGGCCGCTCCTCTGTTGTGCTCGGGAATCATCGGCTACCGTTCGCTCCGACGCAGCCAGCTGAAACCCGGCCAGACGTTGGGGATCTGCGGATTTGGATCCTCGGCTCACGTCGTGATCCAGATCGCGCGGCACTGGGGATGCCGGGTCCTGGTGGCGACCCGGGGCGAGGGGCACCGTGATCTCGCATCCCAGCTGGGAGCCGAATGGACGGGCGAGCGGCCAGAGGATTTCCCCGAACCCGTCGACAGCGCCATCCTCTTCGCTCCGGCCGGTGAGCTGGTACCCTCCCTTCTGGAGAAGGTCCGGCCGGGAGGGACGCTGGCTATCGCAGGCATCTATCTGAGCGACGTACCCTCTCTCAGCTACGAAGGGCATCTCTTCCACGAGAGGAATATCCACTCGGTGACCGCCAACACGAGGCGTGACGGACACGAGCTCCTCGATGAGGCGGCCAAGATTCCCATACGGCCTCACACGGTGGTCTATCCTCTGGACGAGGCGAATCGAGCGCTCCAGGATCTCGAGCACGATCGACTGAACGGGACCGGGGTGCTCACCGTGTCTTCCTCTTCGTGAGCGTTTTCAACCTCGACAAGATTCTTCGCCCCGAGCGGGTGGCGGTGGTCGGCGCGAGCGATGATCCGTCGAGCGTCGGCCACGCGGTCTTTCGAAATCTCGGCGCACATTTCGGAGGTGCCGTCTATCCGGTGAACCCCGCCAGGGCGCAAGTTGGCGGTGTCCGAGCCTATCCGTCGGTACGAGAGCTTCCCGAGCGCCCGGATCTCGCCGTGATTTGCACGCCGGCGCGCGCGGTTGCCGACGTGCTCGGCGAATGTGGGGAGACGGGAATCCTGGGGACGGTCGTCATCTCTGCCGGATTCGGAGAAATCGGTGAGGAGGGCAAGGCCCTCGAGAAAGGTGTGCTCGAGGTCGTTCGCCGCTTTCCCGGGCTCCGTGTCGTGGGGCCAAACTGTCTCGGCGTCATCGTCCCTGGGAACGGATTGAACGCCAGCTTCGCGGGCATGACGCCCCGGGTGGGCCGCGTCGCGTTCGTTTCCCAATCGGGAGCGGTCTGCGCGTCGGTGCTCGACTGGGCCGAGGAAGAGGAGATCGGCTTTTCTTGCTTCATCTCGGTGGGCAACATGCTCGACGTCGACTTCGGCGATCTCATCGACTACCTCGCCGCCGATCCGGGAACCGACGCGCTCGTTCTCTATGTCGAGTCCGTGCCAAGGGCGCGGAAGTTCCTCTCGGCCGCGCGGGCATTCACCCGGACGAAGCCGATCGTGGCTTACAAGGCCGGGCGGTTTCCCGAGTCGGCGAAGGCCGCCTCTTCGCACACCGGTGCGATGGCGGGAGAAGACGCCGTCTACGAAGCCGGCTTCGAACGGGCCGGGATCGTTCGGATCCTGGAGTCCTCCGAGCTGTTCGGTTGTGCCGAAATCCTGGCCCGGCGACGAATACCCCGTCGCGGGCGTCTCGGAATCGTCACCAACGCCGGAGGATCCGGAGTCATGGCGACGGACGCCCTGATGGCGGTTGGGGGAACACTGGCCCGTCTTTCGGAACCTACGATCGAGCGGCTGAGCCAGGAGCTCCCACGCTACTGGTCGCACGGAAATCCGGTGGACGTCCTGGGAGACGCTCCACCGGAGCGCTACGCGGAGGCGGTGGAGCTCGTGATTCGGGACGAGGGGGTGGACGCCGTTCTCGCCCTCTTCACGCCCCAGGCGTTGACCGACCCGACCGAGACGGCCAGACGTACCGCCGAAGTGTCTTCACGTACGGCAAAGCCCATCCTCTGCTCCTGGATGGGGGGTCGCTCCGTGCGGGAGGCGGTCCGGTCATTGAACCAGGCGAAGATACCGACGTATGCCACGCCAGAGCATGCCGTGCGGGCGTTCACGGCTCTCGTCAGCTTCGCTCGCCGCCAGGAGATTCTCTATGAGACCCCGCGCGATTTGCCGGTATTGCTCGATGAGAGACGCCATGAGGTCGGCAAGCGCCTCTCGGAGCGCTCCCCGACCGGCCCGATGCTCCTCTCAGAGACCGATTCCAAAGGGGTTTTGCAGGCTTATGGGCTTCCGGTCACCGTCCCCCGTCGGGCGGGCTCGGCCGATGAGGCCGTCGCGGCAGCACGGTCGATCGGATACCCGGTGGTGATCAAGATCGATTCGCCGCAGATCACTCACAAGACCGACGTCGGCGGGGTCGCATTGAATCTCCGGAGCGACGACGACGTGCGCAGCGGCTTCGACGCCATCGTCGCCCGGACACGGACTCGCAGGCCCGATGCCTCGATCTCGGGGGTGACGGTCCAGTCGATGCGAACCCTCACCGATGGGTACGAAATGATCCTGGGGACGAAAAAAGATCCCACGTTTGGCGCGGCGATCCTCGTGGGCATGGGGGGAGTGACGACCGAGCTCCTTCGCGACCGCGTCCTCGGACTTCCTCCTCTGAACGAGCGCCTGGCACGCCGCATGCTCGAATCACTCCGTTGCTGGCCGCTTCTCGAAGGATATCGAGGGCGGCCCGGGGTAAATCTCGAGCTCTTGCTCGAGACGCTTATTCGATTCTCCTACCTCGTCGCCGAGCTGCCTCAAATCCGTGAGCTCGATATCAACCCTCTCCTCGTCACACCCGATGAAGTGGTCGCCCTCGACGCCAGAGTGATACTCGATGAAACCGTGCTCGGCCGAGAAGAGGACAAGCCGTACTCCCATCTGGCCATTCGTCCTTATCCCGAGACATTCGTCGGGTGGAGATCGCTGCCGGATGGCACGCGCGTCTTGCTCCGCCCCATCCGTCCCGAAGACGAGCCATTGTGGAGTGCGATGCTCGACAGCGCTTCCACGGAAAGCTTGTTTCAGAGATTTCGCCAGCTCGTCCGCCGAACTCACGAGCTGGCGGCGCGGTTTTGCTTCATCGACTATGATCGCGAGATGGCCATCGTGGCCGAGCTCGTGGAAGGAGGCAAGCGAGAGCTGGTGGGCGTCGGTCGCATGGTCGCTGACCCCGACCACGTAACCGCCGAGTACGCCGTATTCGTCGTCGATGCATGGCAGGGCAAGGGCCTGGGAGCACTGTTGACGGATTACTGTCTCGAGATCGCTCCGGCCTGGGGCGTTCGCGAGCTCATCGCCTATACGACTTTGAGCAACACGCGGGCGGTCAAGCTCTTTCGCAAACGAGGCTTCGCGTTCGCGCGATTGAACGGAGGGAACGAGCTCGAGGCACGCAAGACCTTGCCGTGAGCGCGCGAACCTCGAGGAGGGAGATTGGCCAAGACGACACGGGACAGTGAAGACCGGGCCGTGCTCCGCACCCTGGAGTCGACCTACTGTCCGGCTCCTATCCGGGAGGCCCGAGAACGACAGGACTCTATCCTCGCCGAGAGATTTTCCGGACGCGAATATGCCATCGCCGACGTCGGATGCGGCACGGGCTACCACGGCTCGATCTTCGCTCCGGGCTGCTTCGTCTATCACGGCTTCGAGATCTCGCCCGAGATAGCCCGGGTGGCTCGTGACCGATGGGAGCGCGAAGGACTCCGCAACGCCGAGGTCTTCGTCGGCGATATCGCGAACGCCGAGCTCGTGCCCGGTTTCTACGACCTCGCGCTGTGCCTCTATTTCACACCGGGAAACATCCGGGACGAGTCCGAGGATTTGAGCCTCTACACCGATGCCTATCTCGATCGGAATCCGAGATTCATCGCCGTGATTTCACGGCTGCTCGAAGCGCTGAAGAAATCGGGCAAGATGTTCCTCACGATCTACAAGGACGTGCCCGAGGCGGAGGACGCGCAAATCGACTTCTACGAACATACCGGCCAGCACGTGATTACACCGAAAGGGTCTCGATTCGTTGCCACCGCCGAGCGTTTCTGGTCGGTTCGATGGACTCGAAGGAGTTTATTGTCGAATGTCGCGGAGTGCGGGGTGAAGGAAAGCGCGGTCGTATTTCATGACCTGAATCCCATCGCCTGGCTCGTCGAGATCACGAAGCATTAAGCAGGCGCGTCCATAACGGTCAAGAGCGAAACGCGGCGTCGAGAGTGCGGTCGTACGTCAGGATCTCGTGGATGTCCCGGCGCTTGCAGCAAGCCAGATGAAGCAGATCTCGGGCGCCGAGCTGCGGGTGACGGTCG
>DASPGQ010000461.1 GCA_035620555.1 Vicinamibacteria bacterium | reverse complement strand
CTGATCGACGAGCGATTCGCCGAAGCACGCTACCGGTCCCTCATGCCACCCGAATGGAGTCCGATCCCGGTTCGAGGGCCCGCCGAGCTGCGCGGCGAGCTCACCCGCTTCTGGGCAGGGTAGAATCCGTGAGCGCTGGAGGTGTCGGCATGCGCTCCAGAATCGTTTCGAGCGGGGGAGCGACCAGTCGATTCGAACGGGAACGACGGGCCTTGATCTGGGGGTGCTTCGTTCTCACGACGCTCACTGCCTGTCGGGTCGAGCAAGCCGAGCCCCCAGCGGAGTTTTCCTTCGGCGAATGCCGGGACCGCAGCGAGGTCGCATACGACGACGTTTCGCTCGCGTCCCTTCACGTCCCGATGCGTGATGGCGTACGGATCGCCATCGAGCTCGTGCTCCCCGAGCCGCTCCCGGCAGATGCGAAGATACCAGCCGTCCTCACCATGACACGATACTGGCGGGCCTTCGACGGGGATGGCCCGAGCCCCACCGCACGTTTCTTTGCCCAGCGGGGCTACGCGGTTATCACCGGCGACTCGCGAGGGACCGGGGCGTCGTTCGGCATCTGGCAGTACCATCGTTCGCCCGATGAAGTCCGCGATTTCGGGGAGCTGGCGGATTGGGTCGTCGCCCAACCATGGTCCAACGGAAGCGTGGGTGGGTTCGGAACGTCTTACACGGCCAACACCGCCGACTGGATGGCTCAGCTGAGCCACCCGGCAATCCGAGCGATCATTCCGCGTTTCCCCGACTTCGACCCCTACGCCGATCTCTACTTTCCCGGCGGCATCTTCCATATCGCTTTCGGCAAGGGGTGGGGCGAGTCGGTAAAAGAAATGGACCTCAACGTCCCGCGCGGAAATCCGCCACGCGGGGTGAAGCCCGTCGACGGAGACGACGGATCGCTCGTGGAGGCAGCGGTGGACGCACGACGGGAAGCTCCGGGTGTCTTCGACGGTCTGAGTCAGATCACTTTCCGCGACGACGTCGCCGAAGTCTGGGGCGTCTCGATGCTGGATTGGAGCATCCACGCGCGCGTGGACGACTTGAACCGCTCGGGCGTGCCGATGTTCTCGTGGGGCGGATGGTTCGACGCGGGCACGGCTCAGGGAGTTCTCCATCGCTTCACGACTTTGACCGTTCCTCAAAAAGCCATGATCGGTCCGTGGAGCCACGGCGGCGGCCATCACGCGAGCCCCTATCGACCGCCCGATCTCGAGACCGATCCGAGTCGCGATGCGCAGTTGAACGAGTCGCTCTGCTATTTCGATCGGTACCTAAAAGGTATCGATAACGGGACCGAGGAGCACACGCTCTACTACTACACGCTGGGCGAAGAGAGGTGGAAGAAGACGAGCGTCTGGCCTCCGCTGCTGGAAACCTCCCTCACGCGCCTCTACCTCGCCCCCGACTCCCGACTCGCCCTCGAGCCGTGGCCGGGGACGGACGGCTATACCGTCGATCCCGAGACGACCACGGGAACGACGAATCGCTGGTATACCCAGCGCGGGGGCGCCGACGTGGTCTACAGCGATCGCTCTCGCGAAGACGAAAAGCTCTTGACCTATACGAGCGAGCCCCTCGAGGAGGATCTCGAGGTCACCGGAACCCCGATCGTGCATCTCGTAGTGTCGTCGACCGCCCCCGACGGAGCGTTCTTCGTCTATCTGGAGGACGTGGATCCATCGGGACGCGTGCTCTACATCACCGAAGGACAGCTCCGCGCGCTCCAGCGCAACGTTTCCGATGAGACGCCTCCTCACGTGATGTTCGGTCCCTACCATTCGTACCTGTCTCGGGACGCCGCGCCCGGAATGCTTCCGGGCGAGAGTGTCGATCTCGCGATCGCGATGCATCCGACCTCGGTCCTATTTCGCGCCGGCCATCGGATTCGGCTGGCCTTCGCCGGGGCCGACAAAGATACGTTCGCACCGGTCGGAGAGGACGATGACCCGCCGACATGGACGGTGGAGCGCGAGAGGTCCTACGTCGAGCTTCCGGTCGTCGGCCGAAGCGGAACGTTTTCAGCGCTGCTGAAGTAGGCGGCTTTGACGGAGCACGGTACCTCGCCTTAGGCTCTACCCTTGCACTCGATCGCCGGTCTCGTCGTGCTGTTCCAGCTCAGCTCAGCGGAGGCGGAGCTCTTGAGCCAGCTGGACGTCGGGCGCGTCGAGGCGATGACCCGCCGCCTCTCCGAGACGGTCGCGCAAAGCCCGTCCGGAGCCGGATTCGCGAGCGCTGTTTCCGGAAGCCCGGAGGAGCGAGCCCTTGCCGATGTCATCGCCGTGGAGCTCGAGAAGCTCGGCCTCGAAGTGCGCCGCCAGCGCTTCCCCGTGCGGGCCTTCGACTATGGCGAAGTGAGTTTGTCGACGAACGGCGAGCGCCTCGACTCCATCACCCTGCACTCCGGCGGAGGCACCTGGGGCCAATGGGACGGCATCGAGTACCGGCGCGGAAACCGCGACGAGGGAAGGACCCTGGTCACATCTCTGATCGACGCCGGTCAGGGCATGGCCGCCGATTACGCCGATCTCGGAGACGTCGAAGGCAAGGCTGTTCTCGTGGAGTGGACCTCGTGGCCGGGTTTCGCGATCTTCGAGGCCGCGGCCCGAGGAGCTTCTGCCATCGTCTTCCACGACTACCCGGGACGCTCGCTCGACGATGCACTGAAGCAGAACACGGTCATTTATCACGACGCCATTCCGAGCGTCGGGATCTCCATCGCCGACGCTTCGAGCTTGAAGCGGAGGCTCGGCGCGGGACCGGTGGAGCTCGAGCTCGAGAACCGCGTCGATTCCGAGCTCGGCGAGTCCGAGAACGTCCTCGGCGTACTCGAGGGAACGGACGTTGCCAGCGAATGGGTGGCGGCCACCGCCCACCACGACCGTTGGTTTCGCGGGGCTCAGGACGACGCCGTCGGGGTCGCGGTCGTCCTCGAGCTCGCTCGCGTCCTCAGCGCTCGTCCGGCGCCTCCTCGACGCTCGCACCTCTTCGTTTCCTTCGGGAGCGAGGAGACCGGCGCCGCCGATGCGGAATTCGACTGGCTTCGAGGCTCGCACGCTTTCGTCCGAGCGCATCCTGAGATCACGTCCCGCCTGGCGTACGTCTTCAATGTCGACGGCGCTGGCTGGGCGGCGGAACGCGGCTATTTCTACGGGACGCTCGAGGCCTCGGCGTTCCACCGGAAGCTCCTTAGCGACATCGGTCTCTCCGATCGCGTCACGTTGAGACCTGGGGTCACCGATTGGGTCGACGCCTGGACGCTCGCCGCCGTTGGCGGCGCCTCGGCGGGCTATCTGCTGTGGTTCGAGGCCCACGGCCAGGACGGTCCGAACGCGTTCTCTCCCTATTACCACACCCAGCACGACCGCATCTCCGCCGTGTCGTACCGGAATCTCCCGCACGACCTGAAGCTCGCCGCGCTGTCTCTGTTGCGAGTCGACGCCGCGGAAGCTCTCCCTTTCGATCTCGGCGAGGTTGCCCGCTTCGTTCTCGAGGCCCTCGAGGACGTTCGAAGAGCGGACGTGCTGGTAGAGTCCGTCGCCGAGGCAGAGCGCTGGGCGCGAACACTCGAGACAACCGAGGTCGCAGGCGCGGACTGGCGCACGCGGAACCTTCGCCTGATGCGTGCACGACGCGAGCTCGTCCCCTGGCTTCTCAGCCTGAGCTCGGAAGGCGCGGTGATGAAGACCTCGCCGTACCTGAGTGATTTTCTCGCTCTTCGGCGCGCGCGCGCGAGCGTCGAGTTGGGTGACTCGGCATCGGCGCGAGAGGCCCTCCGCGAAGTATCGACGATGAGCTGGGGGGCTCGGTTATCCTCCGCCGCCTATCGCGCCGAGCGGCAAATGAGCTTCGGCGCCTCCGACTGGTCGAGCGAGTTCGATCAGAGCCCCGAGCCCGCTGCTTACGACGTGCACGCGCTCTACCTCTCTCTCGACGAAGGGGGGAGCGTGGATGAGAGCCGCGTCGAGCGCCTGCGGGCTCTCGAGATCGAAGCGCTGGCGAAGTGTCGAGAGGCCCTCTTTGTCATCACCGGGAAGCTCCAGAAGGCCGTATCCATCCTGAAGGGCGACGTGGTTCTCGGTGCGCCGCCCGTCGAGAGGAAACCTTGACACCCACTCTCCTTCTCGCGTCGGTAGCCTCGTTCTCGGGACCGAAGTTGGTGCGACGATGCGAGGGCCCCGTGGAGATAATCGCATCGGGGCGGTGGGGGTGGGATCAGATATATGTATTGTAATTTAGGATAAACCATACTTATACTACATATATCGTGTCGCTTTTGGCCGTCGTCGAGGCCTTTCACATAGCGTTTCTACGAGCTTTTGCCAGCTCCGTTTCGGCCGATCATTTCGCGATCAAGGGGGGCTGCAACCTCCGTTTCTTTTTTGGCAGCGAACGCTACTCCGAGGACCTGGATGTGGACATTCACCAGGAGCCGGTCCATCAACTCCAGGAGAAGGTAATGTCGATTCTGGAATCAGGCGGGCTGAACACGACCGCCCGGACCTACGGAATCGACCGTGTCCGCCGGCCGAACCTATCGAAAGCCAAGCAGACGGAAACAGTGCAGCGCTTCAAGATACACCTCGAGACGACTTCCGGTGAGGATCTGCCAACGAAGATCGAGTTTTCCCGCCGTGGAATGGATCAGCCGATCCGCGTCGAAGCGATTCGACCAGAAGTGCTCGCTCCGTATCGCACGCCGTCCCTCATCGTCCCGCACTATGCAGCCGATGCAGCCGTGCGGCAAAAGATCCACGCTCTGATCGGACGACGCGTACCCCAGGCGCGCGACATCTTCGATCTGCACGTTCTGAGCGCCCAGCCCGAGCTCGTTGAGCTGGATCTGCGGACAACATTCTCGCCACGAGAGCTGGAAACGGCGCTAACCAACACTTACTCGGTCGAGTACGATGAGTTTCGCGATACCGTGCTCAGCTTTCTGAGTCCGGAGAGTCAAAAGCGGTACGGCTCGAAAGAAGTTTGGGATCAGGTTCGCTTGACCGCCGTTTCCCTGATCGAGCTGAGCCTCCAACAGTGAGCAAGCCCTCCATCGTGCGCACGATGCAGCTGCTGGATCGGCCCGTTTTTCGCACGCGGGAGATCGCGGCTCTCCGCGGCACGTCGGTGGGGGCGGCGAGCCAGGCCTTGCGGGGATTGGAGCGCCAAGGCGTCGTGAGCCGCGTCGCGCGCGGGGTGTGGTGCGTGCCTTCCGATCCTCGCTTCAACCGTTTTTTGCTGGTGAGCTATCTGAGCGGAGTTCACCGAGCCTACGTGTCCTTCGTCTCCGCGCTTCATCTTCACGGGATGATCGAGCAGATTCCTCACGTCGTCTATGCGGCAACGACCGCTCACTCCCACATCGAGACCACGCCGTTGGGCGAATACTCGTTCCATCAGATCGTTCCGAGGTTCTTTGATGGATTCGATTGGTACCACGGTCAGCAGAGCTTCTTGATTGCGAGCGCCGAGAAGGCACTCGTCGATAGCCTGTACCTCTCGACTCGAAGGGGGCGACGCTTCGCCTCGCTGCCAGAGCTAGAGCTCGGGCGGCCATTCAGCATCCAACGTGCTAGGGGATGGATTCGACGGATACCGGACGAGCGAATCAAGAGTCTCGTCGCCACCGAGCTGGAGCGATTGTGGCGGCACGCGATGTCGTAATGCACGAGACGTTTCCCGATCATCCCAACATTCAGGACGCTTTCAAAGAGTTCGGCGTGCAGATCATGTCGCCCCACTTCCGATCGCAGCCTTCCAAGCCTGTGGTGGTTGCCAAACCTCAGTGGTATCAGGCCCCGGCGTCGCCCGGCGAGGCGTCCCGCTCAAAAACGACGGCATGAAGGTTCTTGCCTCGACTGGGATTTCTTGCTAAACCGCTTCGCTCATCCGGATGGGGAGCTTCCGCACCCGCTTTCTTGTGAGGGCGAAGAGCGCGTTCGCCACCGCCGGGGCGATGGGCGGAACGCCCGGCTCTCCCACACCCGTCGGGGGCTCGGTGCTCTTCACCAGGTGCACCTCGATCTCCGGCATTCGATCGATGCGCAGCACCGGATAGTCGTGGAAGTTGCTCTGCTGGACGCGTCCCTTATCGATGGTGAGCTCGCTGTAGAGAGCGGCGGTAAGGCCGTACACGATCGCGCTCTCCATCTGCGCCACGACGTTCCACGGGTTGACCGCGATTCCGCAATCGACCGCGCAGACGACCTTGTGCACCCGGACTTCGCCGTCGGGGTCGAGCGAGACTTCGGCGACCTCAGCGACGTAGCTCTCGAACGACTTGCGTAGGGCGATCCCGCGCGCGCGGCCCTCGGGAAGGGGATTTCCCCAGCCCGCTTTTTCCGCCGCGAGCTCGAGCACCGCCAGATGCCGCGGCTCGTTCTGGAGAAGCTTTCTCCGGAGCTCAAAGGGATCCTGGCCTCCGGCGTACGCCACTTCGTCGAAGAAGCACTCGTTGACGAACCCGGTGTGGGTATGTCCGACGGAGCGCCACCACAGGACGGAAATAGTCTTCGCGGCGTTGTGAGACTCGACCCGTCGATGGGGGATGGCGTAGGGCATGTGCGCCGCTCCCTCGACCGACGACATGTCGATGCCCTCCTTCATCATGAAGGGCTCGAGGAACGTGCCCTGGGCGATCGACTGGCCCACGAGCCGCTGGTGCCACCCCGTGGGCATTCCGTTCGCGTCGACGCCGGCGCTCAGCTTGTGGACGAACATGGGGCGGAAGTAGCCGCACTGGATGTCCTCTTCGCGCGTCCAGATTGTCTTGACCGGGACCCCTTCGCCCTTCGCGACCTCGACGGCGTCGGATACGAAATCCGACGTAAGGTTGGCCCTGCGCCCGAATCCGCCTCCGAGGAGTGTGGTGTGGATGAAGACCTGCTCGGGTTTGAGGCCGGTGATGGCGGCGCCGACCCGTTGGTCCATCGTTTGATACTGAGTTCCCGCCCAGATGTCGCATCGATCCGCTTGGACGTGCGCGACGGCGTTCAAGGGCTCCATCGCCGCGTGGGCGAGGTAGGGAACCTCGTACACTGCTTCGATCCGCTTTGCCGAGGAGGCGATCGCCTTCTCCGCATCGCCCTCGTTCTCGGCTACTGTCCCCGGCTGGGAAGCGAGCCCGCGGTACTCCGCGCGGGCTGCCTCGGTCGACACCATTCGGTTCGGTCCGTCGTCCCAGACGATCTCGAGCTCCTCACGGGCCACTCGCGCCGTCCAGAAGTCTTTCGCAATGACGGCGATTCCGGTCGAGATCGGCTTGACCTTGACGACCCCCTTCACCGCCATCGCCTTGTCCGCGTGGTAGCTCTTCACCGTCCCGCCGCAGACGGGCGGATGCGCCACGACGGCGGTGAGCATGCCGGGAAGGCGTACGTCGATGCTGAACTTCGCCGCCCCGGTGACTTTGTCGCGGCCCTCGAGTCGGCGGACGTTCGTTCCAATGAGCTTGAAGTCCTTGGGGTCCTTCAGCGGAACGTCGGCGGGAAGGGGAAGCCCCGCCGCTCTTTCCGAGAGCTCGCCGTAGGTAGCCTTCTTCCCGCTGGCGTCGTGATGCACCACCCCGTTCTCGGTCCGGAGCGACTTCGCATCGACGCCCCAGCCGGTGGCGGCGGCCTGGAGGAGGAGGGCTCGCGCGGTGGCGCCCGCCTTGCGGAACGGCTCCCAGGAAGACATGACGCTCGTGCTTCCGCCGGTCGTCTGCTCGCCCATCATCGGGTCGTTGTACTCCGCCCGCGCCGGCGCCGACTCGATCCGGATCCGGCTCCAGTCGCAGTCGAGCTCCTCGGCGAGCAGCATGGGGAGAGAGGTGTAGACGCCCTGCCCCATTTCCGACTTGTTCACGATGATGGTGACGGCGTCGTCGGGAGCAATTCGGACGAACGAATTGGGAGCGAATGGGCCCTGGGCGCGGAGAATCCCGCGACCCATCTTTTCGGGCATGTAGAAACCGAGCACGAGGCCGGATGCTGCGGCGCTGCCGATCTTGAGAAAGCCGCGACGGTTCAGAGTCTCGCGGTCCATCATCGCAGCACCCCTTCTACCGGCTCAACCGGCTCCCCCCGAAGCATCTTCGCCGCGCGCTTGATGGCGCAGCGGATGCGCCCGTAGGTTCCGCAGCGGCAGATGTTGCCGCTCATCGCACCGTCGATGTCCGCATCGGTCGGTTGCTGGTTGTGGGCCAGGAGCTCGGCGGCGCTCATGATCTGCCCCGACTGGCAATAACCGCACTGGACGACGTCCTCGTCGAGCCAGGCCTGCTGGACGGGGTGCAGGGAGTCTCCTTGCGCCAGGCCCTCGATGGTTACGATCTCCTGCCCCTCCACGGTGGAGACGGGAGTGATGCAGGAGCGCGTGGCCGTCCCGTCCACGTGAACGGTGCAGGCACCGCACTCCGCGATACCACAGCCGTACTTCGTCCCGGTGAGTTCGAGCGTGTCCCTCAAGACCCAGAGAAGCGGCGTCCCGGGCTCGACGTCGACGTTCCTTGTCGTCCCATTGACTTTGATCGAGATCATGTTTCCTCCGCGGGGGATTGCGCAGGCTCGATGTTAGCACGCCTTCGGCGAGCGGAGGACAGGGAGCGACCGGCGGCGATGCCGTGCTTTCTTAACAGAAAGGCGCAGAGACGAGCTCGCCGTAACCGCGAGGAGAAGAGGATCGTCGGGGTCGAGCGCAACCGATCTCTCGTAGGCTTCGCGCGCGCTGTCGTGAAGAACGAGATCTAGTCGAGATTCGGATACCGGAGGTGGTGGCCGGTCGCGTCCTGGTAGGCTTTCGCCAGCGCCAGGAGCTCCTTTTCTCCGTAGAGCTTCCCCACGAGGTGGATGGACGTCGGAGTGCCCATCGCATTGAGTCCGGTCGGCACGGCGACGCCGGGATGACCGGTGGCGTTGGTCGCGCGGAGGTTGAGGTTTCCCGAGGGCGTCAGAAAAGGAGCGACGTACACGTCGACCCGCTCGAAGAGTCGCGCCATCTCCTCCATCAGCCGCATCCGGTGGCGGCTCATCTGGAAGTACTCCACCCCGGGCACGAGCCGATGCGCACGAAGGAGCATCGCTTCGGGCTCGTCCCGGTCCTTGATGAGAAGCTCGTCCCGCCCGCTCCGCGTGAGCTCGTCCAGGGACGACGCCTCTTCGACGAGGAGCATCATGAGCGCGTCCAGGTCCGCGTGAGCGGGAAGGGCGACGGGCTCGAGCTTCACCCCGAGGGAGCGGAGGACTTCGAGGACTGCCTCGTCGTTCTCCTTCGACGCGGCTTCGCCCGAGCGCTCTTCCTCGAACGCGTCTTCCAGGTAACCGACCCGAAGGGTCCGTACGTCCAGACCTCCGTCCCAGTCGAACGACCGATCCGCGAGCGAGAGGTCCATGCCGTCGGGGCCGCTGATGGCGCTGAGGACCAGCGCGCAGTCCTCGACGCTTCGGCACATCGGACCGACCTTGTCCAGGCTCCATGCCGCGGGCATCACACCGTGCCGGCTCACCCGCCCGTAGGTGGGCCGCAGTCCCGTCACGCCGCAAATGCGCGATGGCCCCATGATCGAGCCGAGCGTCTCCGTTCCGAGCGAGAAGCCGACGAGGCCTGCGGCCGTCGCCGCCCCCGGCCCGGCGGACGAGCCGCCCGAACCCTCCTCGAGGTTCCAGGGGTTCCGGGTCTGCCCGCCGAACCAGCGATCCCCCCGGGCGAGCTCGCCGGTCGAGAGCTTGGCGACGAGGACGGCCCCTGCCTCCTCGAGCCGGGTCACGACCGTCGCATCCAGATCCACCACCTGATCGCGAAACGCCTCGGAGCCCCACGTCGTCTTGTAGCCGCGCTTGGCGATGAGGTCCTTGGCGCCCCAAGGAATGCCGTGGAGCGGCCCGCGGTACTGGCCCGCGGCGATCTCCTCGTCGGCCCGGCGGGCCTGCTCGCGAGCGAGCTGTCCCGTGAGCGTGACGACGCAGTGAAGGCGCGGATCGTAGCGCTGGAGCCGCGCGAGGTAGAGCTCGGTAAGCTCGATCGAGGTCAACTGGCGGGACTCGAGCAGCGCCGCGAGACGCAGCACGGGCCAGAAGGCAAGCTCTTCGACGTTCGCGGGTCGACTCACTGGCGGCGTTGCGCTCGGACGGAATCGACCGGCGGCGCCGCGCACCGAAGATCCCGGCACGACGGGATTGAAGTAGAGCGGCGGAACGACGGTGAAGGGTAGATCGACCGCACGCGTCTTCGCGTAGTTCGCGAGGTTCTTGTTCACGGTCGCGAGCATCTCGCGCCGCTCCTCGGCGGAAAGATCGACGCCCGCCACGCGGGCGGCATCGGCGAGCATGGCGTCGTCGATTTCGCCTCCGCCCGATTCCTGGAGCTTCGCCCAGAGAACGCCCGGGAGCAGGCTCGATCCTGCGAACGCTGTCAGGAAACGCCGCCGCGTCTCTATGTCTTTCAATCGCGCATTTCTTCGCGTCACCCTCGAAGAACCGTCAAAGCCCGAGAAGGATCCTCAGACGGTCCTCGATCGAAACGAGCGTATCAGCCGAGATGGATCCGAGTCGCCGCTCCAGCCGGCGAGTCGAAATCGACCGGATGTCCTCGCACTTAACGAAGCTGCGCACGGCAAGTCCTGCTTCGCGCTCGCGCACCTCGACATGAGATCGCACTCGCTTCTCACGGCTGGTCAAGGGAAGCACCATCACGAGATCGGCGGCGCTCTGGTTGAGCTCGTCTACCGACAGGACCACGGCAGGCCGGGTCCCGGCTTGTTCACGACCGACGACCGGATTCAAATCGACCATCCAGACGTCGCCCCGCGAAGGTCGCCGCACGACCTAGGACTCCTCGATATCGTCGCCGCTCGCGGCGTCCCAAACGTGACGCTCTTCCAACTCCTCAGCCCACTCGGCGTCGCGAGCACGCAACGCCCGATAGTCCTCCGAAAGCCCTTGCAGAAAATGCTTCCGCCGAAATTCCTCGATCGCACGACTGATGAGGTCAGACATCGTCGCACCCGTTGAATCGGCCAACCTCTTCAACATTTCGTGATCCTCGTTCTTGATGCGAACCATCGCGGCCACAAAGAATCCCTCCGAATGATCACAAGCTTACTAGAATGTATACTATTTTGTCAACAAAGGGACAGAAAGACCGTCCGAGTCGGACCTCTGGGGCTCCGAGCCCGTCGTCGTGTTGAACGAGAGCTTCGCGAGCCGACTCTTCGACGGTTCGCATCGGTCGGGGTCGTCGGGGACGCGCAGCCTCGAAGTGGCGATCCTTCAGGAAAAGCTCGAGGAGCGCTTCAGTCGGCTCGAGCTCGCACCGGTCGCGAGTCGCGCCGCCTCCGTGTCGGTGCTGCTCCTCACCACGGTCGCGCTCTACGGCTTGACTATACTCAAGAGGAGATGAACAGATGAAAACTGAACGTTGGCCACCAAGGTTCCTCGTTGGATGCGCCGTCGTCGTTTTTCTG
>DASPGQ010000460.1 GCA_035620555.1 Vicinamibacteria bacterium | reverse complement strand
TCAAGACCGACCAATCGGCGCCTGTGTCGAGTACGGCGAGGATGGGAGTCTCCCAATCACCCGGCAGGGCCTTGACGCAAATCTTTGCCGAGCCTTCGATGCGGCCGTCCGCATCGGTATAGCGACATCGTCCCGAGGTAAACCGTTCGTCGCCGAGGGTCAGCACGTGGGGAGGTTACTCGAAACGGTGTATCAAAGGGGGGATCTCCAACTCGCGAGAGCGTAACGCTTGCCTCAGCTCTTTGAGAGTGGCGGCGGCCGCGACCAACTCGCTCCCCTGAATGGCGACCCAGCGACCTTGATACTCCCCGGCGTGTCGGGCCAGCCACTGAAATTCTTCACTTCGATCGACGTCCTGTTTGTCGACTCTGGTCGACCTTGGCGGAGCCAGCAATCGGCGAAGACGATTCAGGTGCGGATCCCGCGAAATTGCTTCCAACCCTTCTTCGACCAGCTGCCTCGCGTCCGCAATTCGATCCTCCGAAATCAGTTCTCGAACGCGATCCGCGTACGTCGCGCTCAGCGAGGACGGACTGTGCTGATCCCCCAAAGTTGTCATGGGCGTATCCGTTCCAGAGAGCCACTTCTCTCCTCGTGCTTTCGGTGGGAGCCACCCCCTCTCGACGGAGCGAAAGCCGCCGCACGAAGTCCCGTCGAATCCCATCGGCTGCCCGGGAGACGGTCATGCTCACTCATCAAATCACTCCAAAGACATGATAGTGCAGGACTTGTTCGACATAAAACCCATAGGATCCGGCGCAAGAGCCCGTGTGCCTGCAACGGCGCTTTCGATGAGAGGTGACGAGAAGCGGATGAGAATGCCTCCTCGGACGGAGCGCTTTTCCGTTGGAGAGGTCTGCCTCGCTGGGTGTGAGCGCTGCGGAGGTGGGGACCGTCTTGTCCACGACAGCCGCAAAGCGAACCCGAACCGCGCTCTCGGATTGCGATTCAACCACGACAGGGCTTCCACTTATCGGATCACGGCCGCCTGCGCGGCCATGCTGCCGCGCCACCCGCTTCGGTTTCTCTCGCAGACGATCCCGGGGCAGGGAAGACCATCATGGCGGATCTCTTCTTCATCAAAGAACTCATCGCCCGAGGCACCGACGTGGGATAACATGTAGCAGGAGCGTCCGATGAGCGACATCACCGTCGTATCCTCAAACGTCGCGTGACGGGATAGCGCCGATCCTTTCCTTGGAGAGGATGAAGTGAAAACCGACTGGCAAGAGCGCATTTCCATCGCGCCTGACGTCTGTCACGGGAAAGCGACGATCAAGGGCATTCGCATCATGGTTTCCATCATCCTGGATTACTTGAAGGCGGGGGAGACACACGAGGAAATACTGCGGCAGTACCCGACGCTTCAGGAGGCCGACATTCTCGCAGCCATTGCCTACGCCGCCTGGTTGGCACGCGAAGAGGAACAGCACCCCATTCACACCGACGTCACGGGATGAGGGTCAAGCTCGACGAGAACCTTCCTGCCGACCTCGCCGAGCTGCTGCGTTCCCGAATCACGATATCACCACATTACCCGAGGAGGATCTCGGCGGCCCCAAGGATACGATCGTGTCGGCAGCGGTGACCCAAGAAGATCGGCTGCGCATGACGTTCGATCTGGATTTCGGCGACGTTCGAAAGTATCCGCTCGGAACCCACGCCGGAATCGTCGTGTTTCGTCTAAAGGACCAGAGATGGCGCGCCTTGGAAACGCCCGCCGTTTAGTGGAATCCGGACTGTTGGATAGGCTGCGCGGTGGGCTTGCCGTCGTGACCGAGAGCAGGATCCGTACCCGGTTGGCCAAGAAAACTTAAAAAGGCTGCCCCGGATCCTCAGGGCGTAACCTTCTCTCCGGATTCATTGGCAACCGTGCTATGGGAGTTCCGTCTCGATTGTCTGACCGTGCTTGTCACGGCTGCGAGGCAAGATTACCCGAACCCCCCGTTCGGGTTGCGATTCCGACGCCCGGCGGGTTAACATTTCGAAAAAGCGAGTTCCAAGCGCGCTTGAACGTGAGATCGACCCACAATCGAACCCTCGAGGCACGAGGGAACGTGTCGGTAGGGTGTCACGGTTCCATGGTCCCCGCTTGACCAAGCTCGAAGCGCTCCTGCCTTCTGCCTCGGTACGCGGCATCCTGCTCGATGCATCCGTCACGGTGGTGAACGTGCAAGGGGCCGAACATCGCGAGCCTCGATCGCGACAGGAGAGCTCGTTCGCCTGTTTCACCCTCGACGCGATGACTGGTTCGAGCACTTCGTCTGGCAAGGCGCACACGTCGGCGGGCGCACCGGATTGGCCGTGATGCCGTGACGCTTCTCGCGGCGTTTCACTGCCTACGTAGTCGACGATCCGATGAGTCCCTTCCACCCATCGTCGCAATGGAACTATAATATTTGACAACAGGGAGAAATATGGCGGCCACAAATCCTTTCGACCGAATCACGGTCGATATCGGCAAGATGAACGGGCAGCCGTGTATTCGCGGGCTTCGTTTGACGGTCCGGCGCGTGCTCGAAGCTCTGAGTACCTACGACTCTCGTGAAGAGCTTAGAGCGGATTACCCTGAACTGGAGGACGAAGATATCCGCCAAGCGCTCGCGTACGCTGCCGCGATGCTCGCGGACGAGACCGTCGAAGTTCCGTCGATGTCGTGAAATTCCTCCTGGACCAGGGCGTCCCGTTCCGCGCCGCGGCTCTCCTTCGCGAAGAGGGGATTGAGGCGGTTCATACGTCCGAGCTCGGCCTTTCGACCGCCGCCGACGCCGACATCGTCAGTTGGTGCATCGAGAACGAATCCATCGCGGTCACATTAGACGCGGACTTTCATACGCTCATCGCGCTATCGCGAGACTCGAGGCCCTCGACGATCAGATTCCGGATGCAAGGGCTCAAGGGACCCGACGTCGCTCGCATCGTCATGGGCCTCGCTCGAACGCATGCCCAGGAGCTGGAATCCGGCGTTCTGATGACCGTCGAAAAGAAGGGAGTTCGAATTCGACAATTGCCGATCGCTCCCGCGTCCCGATGACACATCTTCGGACAGACACTTGCCATGAATGACCAGGGGTAGTGCGTCCGCTCCGTAATTGCATGTGGAGGCGAGACGCCTCGCCCACTCGCGCCAACGAGCGCTACGAGTACGGCGCCATTCATCAACGCATCCATCTCGATTCCGCTTTCCACGTCGAGCGCATCGTCTCGACGCAGCATGGGCGGAGACGATCTCGACAACCTCGCGCATCGTGTCACCTCTGTAGCAGCAGGAAGGGGCCCAATCTCTCGGGTCTCGACCCAGAAACCGGTGCTCTCACGCGACTGTTCCACCCTCGCAAGGATCGCTGGCACGAGCATTTTCGGACCGACGAGAACGGACAGATCCTTGGTTTGACGGACATAGGCCGCACGACCGTGCACCTTCTCGACATGAACTCCGAGATTCGCACGCGAATTCGCCGGGAAATCCTGCGGCTTGGCGGGGAATAGATACGGCTGCGCCATTTTCCTCGACCACACTTTCGCGTCTC
>DASPGQ010000459.1 GCA_035620555.1 Vicinamibacteria bacterium | reverse complement strand
CGCCGGCCTCTGGTGGGAGAAGCGGACGCTGCAGAACTGGTTGGCGGGCCGCGGGCCGATTACGGCGCGATAAACCAGCTCCGCGGTTCCCGTCTACCCGGGAGCCGAGCTTCGGCGCACGACGTCAGCGGAGCAGGCGGGTCTTCGGGTTCGCGAGGCTCCAGGTGTACCAGAATGTATCGAAGCCCATGAGAGGACGAACCGTGGCTCCGTCGAACGAGCCGTCCATCGGATCGAACCGCGCCCCCGTCGGCACTTCCACCCAGTCGTCTCGAAGGCGCTCGAACCCGGTCGAAGAGACGTAGGCTTGGGTCGACTGAAACATCGAGGCGCCCCGCCCACGGTAGAGCAGGACGTGCGTGCCGTCGTCGAGTCGGTACGTTTTCCCTCCCTCGAGGCTCTCGATGGGGATCGCGTAGGCGACGTCCTCGTGCCGAAAAGCGAAGACCGGCGCCATCGATGGAAGTCTGTCGTCAGCGGCGTCCGCGAACAGTCCCCGCGAGCCCTGGAAATATTCCGCGTAGGGGTTCGGGGCGTCCTCGCTGCCATTGACCGAGAGAACCAGAGTATCCGGGTGCCTCTGCCTCCAGGCTCTCCACTGCATCTTCTCCCCGAGAGGCAGCTCCACGAGCTTAGTCCCCGAAAGCTCCCCCGCCACGGCTTTTCCCTCCATGATCGACCAGTAGGTGTCGGTCTCCTTGTCCTGCATGATGAGGGCGCCGTTCACGAGTCCGCCCGAGGGCTCGAACCGCAGCGTTTTTCCTTCGTAGTCCCGGCCGTACACGACGGCCGCGTTCGCGAGCGGTCACCATACGGCCGCGAACCGCGTGTCGCCGATCGCATCGTTGACGACCTCATGGCTGTTCAGCAGATTCAAGCTGTAGGCGCGGGCCTGACCATCGATGACGACGCCCAGCACCCAGGTGCTCGGGCCGATCCGCGCTTCGGACGCGGGTACATAGGTCGGCTCGTCGATAGCGGCGAGTCGCCCACGCGGCAATACCTGACGATAGCCCTCCGGCTTGTCTTGCATCGAGGCCGAGCTGGCGAGGGCCGCGAGCAACATGAAGGCGATGGCAGACATCGGAGACATCGCGCGGTTCATCTGATTACGATTCCGGCGAGGCTTCGATGTCGAGCGTGATTTCGACCTCGTTGCCTACCATGACTCCACCGGCTTCGATCACTTCGTTCCATTTCATGCCCCAGTCCGTCCGGTCGATGGTAGTCGAGGCATGAAAGCCGTACTTCACGTTTCCCCAGGGATCTTTCGCTTTTCCCAGGAACTCCGCCTCGAGGACGATCTCTCTATCGACGCCGTGCATGCTCAGGACGCCGGGGATGCGAGCCTTGTTCTCGGAGAACTTCGCGCTCCCCGTGCTCCTGAACGTCAGCGTCGGAAACCGCTCCACGTCGAAGAACCGCTTGCTTCTCAGATCCTTGTCCCGCATCTCGACGTTCGTGTCGATGCTCGCCGCCTGAATGGTCGCGGTGACCTCCTCGAGGGTCTGGGTGGATTCGTCGAAACGAAAGGAAGCATCGAACTCGCGAAACTGTCCGTTGACCTTGGTCAGGAGATGCCTCACGCTGAAGCCGATGGTGGAATGCTGGGGGTCCGCCTTGAAGCTCGCCGCCTGCGCGAGCGTCGCGAGGAGAATCAGGGCGAGCGCGAGCACGGCGCTCGACGCGGTAACGGATTTGCTCTTCGTCATTCTCGAGCTCCTCCAGGAGACCGGCGAGAGAAACCCTCGCCGGCCCCTGAGATGTTTCTTTCCTCTACTACTCGGCGGCGGTAAGCCGGCCGCCGTCGATCTTGAGACAGAGCTCCTTTTCCATGTCCAGATAACCCTGTCGCTTGCACGCGTTCTGGCCGGCACAGGAATGGCCTGGTCCGCCACAGTCGCCGACGCCCTTGCATTTGTTGACTCCGTAACAGTGGCCGACCTCGCCCTCCTGGGCAGCTCCTCCCCCGCCCCGAGCCGCCATTGCCAGGGGCACGCTCAGGATGCCCGCGAGCGAAGCGACGAGAAGCGACTTTGAGCTCGGTTTCTTCATTTTCCTTTCTCCTTTTCTCTTGAACGACGCTCATTGCGTCGGGTTGACGAAAAGCCCTTCCCCGACCATTCGACGAAAGGCCCCAAGAATCTGAACGATGGCGGCGGGATCGCCGTCCGCGCCGAGCGCCTCCTGGACTCCCAGGAGACTCGTTCCGCCGCTCGCGGCTTCCACGATGCGAGCGATGGTCTCGCTCGCTTCGGTACAGTGCGACTGATAGCCTCGACGAAACACCAGAACGGTCGATGGTCGGTCCTCGACCTGAACCGAGATTTCATGGTCCGACCGGTCCTTGCACTCCCAGATGTCGATGAGCGGCCATTTCGAGCGGATCACCGCCGTGCCGGGCATGAGCTTCAGAGGCATTTCGGACACGCTTTCGGGGTTCATCGCCTGCAGGTCGTCCCAAAGAAGTGCCTTTGCATCCTCGGAAACGAACGCTTCGGCAAGCGCCCACTCGAGCCGCGCCAGATCCGGTAGAAACGGAAGCTTCGTCGAAAGAAAATCGGTCTCGAGAAATCTCGATAGGCGATCGCCGATTCGACCCAGATCGTGAAAACGAGGCGCGTAGGCCAGCGCGTACCGCCGAGCCATCGAGTCGAAGGCCTCGTGGCCAACGATGCGT
>DASPGQ010000458.1 GCA_035620555.1 Vicinamibacteria bacterium | reverse complement strand
CGCAGCTGGCGGACCGTGTCTTCGAGCTCAGCCAGCCGTGCCGGGGATGGATGTTCTTGGGGCGGTTCCGGTGGTGTCGAGACGGCGCCGAGAGTGCCGTACTCGTCGATCTCTTCGAGAATAGATGCTGTCTCGGGATCGAGCAGTTCCGCTAGCCAAGGCTCGGTCAAGCCACCCTGAGGGAACTCTGCTTGTCGTGCGGGAGCCTGCGCTTCGAGCCGCTCGTTGACCGGGAGGTCGATCTTGTTTGCCAGGACGGTCCGAATCTCGTGGTCGGTGACGTCGCGTTTGTCCCAGTAGGCATCGGCATGGACCTTGAGCTTCTCGTGGAGTTTGAGGTCGGCCCGAGGAACGGTCGATGTCGTCAAGAAAACCGGAACCATGCGCCTCAGCTTCTTGACTTTGCTGAACCAGGCGAAGCCTTCCTTGCTCGGGAGATCCACCGCGATGAAAACGGCTTCGGGCGAGAGTCGTGCTAAATGGTCGAGGGCCTCGTCCCCGGCTCGCACGCGGACGAGCCGGTAACCTTCGGGTTCGACGATGGCTGTCAGCCGTCTGCCGAAGTTCTCGTCATTGTCGATGACCAGGATGTGACGTTCGGACATACCTCGCTCGGGGCCGGTCGAACTGCTCGCGGATGTTCTTGTGTTTGGGCTCGAAAATAGGATAACAAACTCCAGCACCAAAGGGATGGGCCATCGAGGTGCCGTCTTCGGCTCGAACGAAGGCTCGGCGGCCCGTCACAACCGGTACAATGTCTCTTCGATTCCGTGGAGGTGGAACAGCTTGGCAGGGTCGGGTCGTCCCCTTCGATTACAGCGAGCGGGGCCGGACCAGCAAGCGGGCGCCAACCTGCCTGACGTTCCAACGAGCCACGACGACACGGGAGAACAAACATGGTGACGTACCTTGGGGGGCGGGTGGAGATTGTTAGCGGCGACATCACGGCACTCGGGGTGGGTGCGGTCGTCAACGCCGCCAACCAGACGCTCCTCGGCGGGGGGGGCGTCGACGGTGCCATCCATCGCGCGGCGGGGCCGCAGCTCCGCGAAGAGTGCCGCAAGCTCGGTGGTGCCAAGACGGGAGAGGCAAAGATTACTGGGGGCTACGACCTGAAGGCGAAGTACGTCATTCACGCCGTCGGTCCGGTGTGGCGTGGCGGCAACAATCGCGAGCCAGCGCTTCTTGCGAGTTGCTACGAGCAGAGCCTCAGACTCGCTCGCGACATGAGTCTCGAATCGGTCGCATTTCCTTCGATTTCCACCGGCGCCTATGGCTTTCCCATCGAGAGGGCGGCGCCCATCGCGCAGTCAACGGTGAGAAGCTGGCTCGAGAGCAACGCTCTTCCTCTCAAGGTCGTGTTCTGCTGCTTTTCCGACAGCGATCGCATTCTTTACGAGCATATCGCTCGAAATGAGCTGGGCTGAGTCAGCCCCGAGCGAAGTCTGTGCAGTCGTGAAAAGAGCGCTAACGGCCGCAGAGGTCGACTCTTACCAAACGCGGGGCGTCGTCCTGGTCGAACGGGCCGTATCCCCCAAGTGGATCGAGCGCCTTGGCGAGTTGCTCGACGGTATTCTCGAGAGGCCGAGCCCATGGTCCAGTGATACGGGAGATCGCAGCGACGAGGGGTTGGGGCGGGCGGTCGACGATCGCTATCTATGGCGTGATCACGACGTGGTGCGGCGGTTCGTTCTCGAGTCCGGTGTCGCGAGCCTGGTCGGTCAGGCGATGGGCTGCGACGAGCTGCGCTTCTATTTCGACCACTGGCTGGTCAAACATCAAGGCGAGGGAACCGAGACCCCCTGGCACCAGGATATCGCCTATTGGCCGTTCGACGGTGAGCAGGTGGGCTCGTTGTGGTTGCCTTTGAGCGAAGTCGGGGTGGGCTCCAGCGTGCTCGAGTTCGTCGAGGGATCGCATCGATGGGGCAAGCGATTCAGACCGGAGCGCTTCGTAGAGTCCGACGAAAAGAACGATTGGATCGACGGCGCCGGCGGCGAGCGAATACCGGATATCGGGGGCAACCGGAACGTTTATGACATTCTGGTATGCGCACCCATGAAGCCAGGAGACGCCGTGATCTTTTCGGCTTGGGTAGTCCATTCGGCGACGGCAAATCTGTCTGGCGCTCGCCGGGCCGCCCTCTCGACCCGCTGGTTGGGGGACGACGCCGTCTGGAAACCTCATCCCGCGGCCGACCCAACGGTTCGACAGCAGGACGTCTCGATCGAGCCGGGCTCCCTGGCCCAGGATGACGAGCGTTTCCCCATCGTATGGACGAGGCGCAAGCGAACGCCATTCGGCGAGGATTGAGCGAGCCGAAAGTCGAACGTTCTTTCACCGTTCGCCTCGCCGAGCCAGGATCTTCCACATCGGACTTCGTTCGGAGACCGCATTCTGATAGAGTTGCCCGCCGGGGACGGACACATGGGGGGCACGGAAGGACGAGGGTGTGCGCCGCTCGACTCGGTCGAGCGAGCGATGGAACCGGCTCTTCGTCCTGGACGGTTCGTTCGTCAAGGTGACACCTTCGCCTTCGTGAAGGGTCTCGAGCGACTAGCGGCCCGGATCGATCCTCTCGTCTCTAGCGAGCCGGAGCAGGCCGCGAATCTCTACGAAGCGTTGCTGGCAGGTTGCTACGCGAAGACGGAAGAGATCGATGATTCGAGCGGCAGCTTTGGTGTTTTCATGCAGCGTCTCTGCTGCCGGTGGGTCATCGCGCGACAGTCAGGTGGTCGTTCGCCGGAGGAGACGGCCAGGATCCTCGTTCGGTGGATCGACACCGATGAGTTCGGCTACACCTCGGATCTCGACCATGACGTCGTCGGCGTGCTCGACGAAAGAGGTCTCGCCGCTTTCGTCCGGCTGAGCCGAGCGAGGTTCGGAGAGGCTTCGAAAGAGGCCGGGCGCAGGGTGGGGAAGATCGGCGGGGACGCATCCTATCGCAAATGGGCGGGAGTGCTTCGTGCCTGTTACCAGGCCCAGAAAGATGCGTTCTCATACATCAGGCTCTGCAAGGAGACCGGTGCCCAGGGCAAGGACTGCCTGGCGATCGCGAACATGTTCGAAGTTCACGGGGATACTGGGCAGGCGCTTCGCTGGGTCCAGCGAGGACTTCAGATCGAGCTCATGTCGTCGCGACCCGACGTCTCGGTCTATGATCTCAAGGACCGGGAAAGGTCCCTTCTCATGGCCCTCGGGCACCCCGAAGAAGCGCTGGCGCGAGCTTGGCGGGATTTCGAGGTCAGGCCGCATTGGTTCACCTACGGCGAGCTCATGCGCTACGTCCCCGACGCGCAACGGCGTGATTGGCATGAACGCGCCATGGGTAGAGCCCGACAGGGTGACCTCACGTCGTCGGTCGAGCTCTATCTCGAGACGCGGGAAACGGAACGGTTGATCGATCACGTCACCGGAGTGACCGAGGATGCCCTCCGCGAGGTGCGTCCGAAAGTTCTTCGCAAAGCCGCCGACCGGTTGCAGCGCGACCATGCCGGGGTCGCCGCCAGACTCTATGCCGCTTTGGCCATGCGGATCGTGGGCGAGCGGAACAGCAAGTACTATCCACAAGCGCTGTCTCACCTCGAACGAGCGAAGCTCTGCTACGAGAGAGCCGGTCTCAGTCGGGGCTGGGTTGCTCTCGTCGAGGAAGTGAGGAGTCGGCACTACCGCAAATCTTCCTTCATGCCCGACTTCGAGAGGATTGTGAAGAAAGTGCCATCCCGAGACACGGCGTTTCGCCCGCGTGCCAAACGACGAGGGATGAGCCGCTCGCCCGAGTGAGCCTCGTCGGGAGAGCGTCGGGCGGCCGGTGCGTGCTCGCTTCGGGGTAGCGCCTCTGCGACCATAGGGGCGTGCACGATCGCGGTTTCAGCCTCCTGGAAGCGCTGCTCGCCCTCACCATCACCCTGGTCGTCATGGGATTGCTCGCTCAGACGATGCGTCAGATGCGGACGGTCTACCGAACGCAGAGCGATCGCGCGGCTAAATCGAGCGCAGCGACGCTAGCGCTCGACGACGTCACCTACGAGCTGTCGATCGCCGGACAGGGGCTTGGAGAGGACGTCGTCGCCGTCGTGCCGGATTCGGGCAATACGCTCACGGTCAGGTCGAACCCCGACCTCGCGGCCACTGCCCTTCGCAGCGAGTTGCGCTCGCCGGCGGACCGAGTCGTCGCCGGGGAAACAGACGAATTCTCCGTCGGCAAGCGCGTGTTGATGGCGAACTCGCGTGGGCAGGCCGAGCGCGCCGTCGTCGTGGCCACTGCAAAGGGAACGCTGAGTTTCCGGTCGCTCGAGACGACAGATGGATCGTTTCGAGCGGTGTTTCGTCCGGACGAGGGCGCCCGAGCGATGGGCCTGAGGGAGGTGCGTTACTTCATCGAGGACGGGGATCTCATCAAAGACGTCGCGGGCGTAGGGAGGCGCGTTCTGATACACGATGCCGAGTCGCTTTCGGTCGAATACCTCGACTCCGGGGGAGAAAGCGTGGCCTTCTCGAGATCCACCCAAGGCCAGAAACTCTCGGCAGTGAAGATCGAGCTTAGCGACGGCATCTCGACTCTGCGCACCGCGGTGGCACTCTCCCCCAGGTCGGGCACCGTGGATTTCGAGAGCGAGCTTTTGGGGTTTCGCCTCTCCCGCGTCTTTTATCCCATCGAAAGGCCCGCCGGGGTTGTGTCAAGAACCGGCGCGGACTGGGGCGTTCTCCTGTCCTCGGGTACTCGACCGTATCAGGATCCCGCTTATCTCTACACTTTCCCGATCGATCCGGGATTTGTGGAAGCCCGGATCGAGAACGTGGTCTGGCTCGAGGACGTTCGAAACCCGGTCGCGCTGACCTTCGGCCCGGAATCGGGCCCACTTGCCGGTTCGCTGTTCGTGGCGGCTTCAGGGCTTCGCGTCGGCCACCTCGCCCGTGTTGCCCTCGATGGCTCGGAAGAATCGACCTTCGAGGGAACCGAAGCCGTGGCGCAGGCCGGAGGAATTGCCTTCGGACCAGACGGGGGGCTCTACGTTGCCGCTCAGGAAAAAGGGGCGATCTTTCGTTTCACGTTCGATGAAACGGGCGAGCCACGAGCCCCGGAGCGCCTCTTCTCGCTCCCTGGAACGCCGGCGGGCCTCGTAGAGGGATCGGATGGACACCTGTACGTCCTGGTGAATCGTGAGGACGAAGGTTCGATCTGGAAGGTCGCGTTCGACGAGACCCTGTCGCCCGTCGGTCCGGTGGAGGTGGGGGAGCTTCCCGGCACCGCGCTCTCACTCGCGTGCGACCCCGTGGGTGGGAATTTGTTCGCCCTCGTTCGAGACGGCACGACAGATTTCCTCGTCGTCGAGCTCGACGACATCCGCCTGCGAGGCGGCTCTGTCGCGACCAGGCCCAGGGTCATCTTCTCGCTTCGGCGGTGGCAGGTCCGGCTCGAGGAGGGCCGAGTGGCACCACGTGAGCTTCCGTTTCCGCTGCAAGAGCTGCCCCAGCGGATGGCCTATCTTCGCACCGGAGAGGTTGATTTCATCGCGTTCGATTCGCTCGGCTCGCTCTATATGGGTGCCCGGGAGCGAAACCTGGTCCTCAAGTTCGAGCTCGACCGTCCGAGCGGGCGATACGCCGTGGGTGTCGCCGGAGGGGTCGTGGGCGGCTCGATCCGGCTCCACGCCTGGAAGAAGACGGCGCTGGGTCGATGAGGCGGGACGACGGGGTCGCTCTGGTCGTCGTGCTCCTGGCGATCACCGTCGTGCTGCCTCCAACGCTCGTCCTCGCGACCCTGGCCATGCGGTGGCAGCGGCAAGCGGTCGACTGGCGCGACATGCTGGAGCAGGAGTTCGCCGCACGCGCCGGTTTCGAGGAAGCGATCAACCGCCTGGTTGCCGGGGAGATCTCTGTCGCGCCCGACGAGGAGAGCCGCTTTCGTGCACCGGCTCTTGAGATCGACGTCCGTCTCT
>DASPGQ010000457.1 GCA_035620555.1 Vicinamibacteria bacterium | reverse complement strand
TGCCCACGGTTTCGCCACCGACGTAACGTCGTCGCGTTGTGTTCCTCCAAGGTGGCTCGACGTTCCCTCGACCGTTCGAGCGGATGACATAGAATTTCCTCCTGAGGAGATTCCATGAAACCGTCAGCGATTGCAGTCCTTGCCGCCCTGACCCTTCTCATCCGGCCCGTCGAGCCGTCCGCGCAGCCGCTGGACCTGGCCTCGCTCGACGCCGAGCTCGCACGCGTCGTGAGGGAGAAGCACATCCCCGGGCTCTCGGTCGGCGTGATGCACGAAGGCCGAGTGATTCTCGCGAAGGCATACGGGGTGAGCTCGCTCGAGACGGGTGAGCCGCTCACACCCGAGACCCTCCTCGCGGTGGGCTCGGTCACGAAGGAGTTCACCTGTACCGCGGCGCTCCTTCTGGCGGAAGAGGGAAAACTCGCGATGGATGAGAAGGTGGCGAAGTACTTCCCCGAGCTCACGCGGGCCTCCGACATCACGCTCCTCGATCTGGGCCAGCACGTCTCGGGGTATCGGGACTACTACCCGCTCGATTTCGTCCATCGGGACATGGCGCGGCCCCGCCCGAGCGACGACGTCATCCAGGAGTACGCCTCGCGCCCACTGGACTTCGAACCGGGAAGCCGCTACTCCTACAGCAACACCGGCTACTTGATGCTGGGCCGCGTCGTCGAGCGGGTGAGCGGCGAGTCCTTCGGGAGCTTCCTTTCGCGGCGCATCCTCGATCCACTCGGCATGCGCTCCACGCGGTACGAGCCGGAGCGCAGCGAGCCCGGGCTCGCCCAGGGTTACACGTCGTTCGCCCTCGCGTCCCCCAAACCCGCCATCGCGGAAGGGGACGGATGGATCGGCGCTGCGGGTGGGATCTGGTCCACGCCGAAGGATCTGCTCGCTTGGGATCTCGCGCTCATGGACGGAAAGATCGTATCGAAAGAGTCGTACGCCGTGATGACCACACCGCGCCGGCTTTCGGACGGAAGCTCGAGCGACTACGGCTGCGGGCTCCGGATCCGCTCGATGGGCGGAGCGACGGTGCTCTCCCATGGGGGCGCGCTCAGCGGCTTCGTCGCCAGCAACGCTTTCGTGCCGTCCACTCGATCCGCGGTGGTAGTCCTCGCGAGCGTGGACTTCGCCGCCCTGGGCGACCTGCCCGACGCCATCCTGGCGAAGCTGCTCCCGCGCCCGGGGGGGCTTCCCGGCATCGCGGGCCCGCCGGCGCTCGAGGTCGCGTCGGCGCTCCTCGAGCAGCTCCGCCGCGGCAGCGTCGATCGCGAGGCGCTCGGGGAGGAGTACGGCATCTATATCACCCCGGAGCGGCTCCGGGCGGCCGCCGCCTCGCTCCAAGAGCTCGGGGAAGTGAGCGGGCTCGAGCTCGTGGGATTGCGCGAGCGCGGTGAGATGGAGGTCGCGAGCTTCCGCCTCTCGATCGGGGCGACCCCCGCCCAGGCGATCCTCTACCGGTCGCGGGACGGCAAGGTCCAGGAGTTCCTGATCAACCGGCGCTGAAGCTCTCGAGCGATCTAGAGTACTCAATGCCGTGTCACTCGACGATCGGCGGAATTGGGTGGCGCGAACGAAGCGTCCTCTGGAGAGTCGAAAGCTCAGCCGCTCATGGGACGGATTCGAGCCACGACGACGCCGTCTCCCAGCTGGTCGGATGGATAGAGAACGCACTCCTCGCCTTCGGCGAGCCCGTCGAGCACTTGGCTCTCGCGAAAGTTGCGGTGGCCGATCTCAACGTGACGAAGACGGGCCGTTCCGTTCTCGACGACGAACACCGCCCAGGTGTCGCCGCTGCGGAAAAGAGCGCTCGTGGGAACCTTCACCACGTCCTCTCCCTCCCAGATCACGATGCGCGCTTCGACCCGGTAGCCGTCTCCCAGCCTCTCCGGCGGGTTGAGGAAATCCCCGATCACGTTCACCCGCTGCTCCTCCACCCCGAGAGCGGAGACCTTGGTGAACGCCGAGGGCTCGACCGTGCGCACCCGAGCGACGAGAGCCTCCTCGCCGCCCCAGTCCTCGATCAGCATCATCGCCCCCGGCTTGACCCGAACGGCATCGGAAGACAGGACGTCCACCACGACTTCGAGCGCCGACGTGTCGCCGATCTCCAGAAGGGGCGTCCCCGCGGCGACCACCTGCTCGCTCCGGGTAAAGATGCGGAACACCCGCCCCGACACCGGCGATCGGATCGCGCGTACCGCGGTGTCCGGCCCACCGGCATCGCCATCCGGGGCGATGCGCCCGCCATCCAGCAGAGCGGCTCGGGCTGCCTCCACTTCGTAGCGCGCGACCTGTACCGCGAACTCCGCCGCTTCCAGCTCTCTCGATGCCGTCGTCTCTCGGAGTCGGTCCTCTTCCTGATCCCGCGCCGACTTGAGGCCCTCGGCGGCGAGGGAATCGGTCCGCTCCCGGGTGCGAGCGGCCTGATCGAGGTTCGCCTGCGCCTGTTTCCATCGCGCGTCGGCTGCCTGCTTCGCCGCGATGGCCGCAGCGAGCCGCGCCTCGGCCTGGCTCCTCGCCCGCTCGTCGAGGGGCACGGGCTGGAGCCGAGCCAGCACCGCGTCCGGCTGCACCCGGTCGCCCTCGTGGAGCTCGATTCGCACGAGCTTTCCCGCGACCGGCGCGGCAAGCAGAAAGTGATCGTGCACTCGGGTCCGACCCTCCTCATCCACCGTGATACGGAGGAGACCGCGGCTGACGAAATCGGTCTCCACTTCGATCGGCTGCGGCCGGACGAGCAGGTAGAGGGCGCTCGCGGCGATGGCGGCGGCGAGCGCGATCTTGAGCGTCCTCTTCACCGGACGATTTCCTCACTCCCTCGTCTTGAGGGCGGCGACGAGATCGAGCCGGTGGATCCGGCGGCGGACGATGATGCCCGACACGAAGGACGCAACCGTGATGACGACGAAGGCAAAGGCGTAAGAGCCGGGGGTGATGACGAGGGGCAAGCGGAAGAGCTCGGTGTCATAGGCGAGCGCGAGCAGAGCGGAGACGCCGTAGCCCACGGCACAGCCGATGGGAATCGCGGCGGTCACGATCGACGCCTGTTCTCCGAGGAGCATCCACGTGACTTCCGACCGCGTGAACCCGAGCACCCGCAGGCTCGCAAGCTCGTGTCCTCGTTCCGATAGCGCCACGCGCGCTCCATTGTAGACGACTCCGAAGGCGATGACGGTCGCGAACAGGATGAGCACCGTAGTGAAGACGCCGAGCGTCCTTCCAAGGGTCTCATCGAAGCCGCGCAGGACCGTTTCCCGGAGCGATACGCCGCTCACCGCCGGCATCCGTTTCAGGGTCCGATAGAGGCGATCCGCCTCCTCCTCGTCCACCGAGAGGAAAGCGCCGGAGACCGTCCCGCCTTCGCGGAGGAATCGATTGAGCGCCCGGCGCTCCATGTAGACGGCTTCGCCCAGGAGCTCGTCGACCAGGGCGGTGACGGGGACGAATCGGAGGGGGCGCTCCCCTTCGAGGACTTCGACGAGCAGCCGGTCCGACACCCGGACGCCGAGCGTCTCGGCGAGATGGGTGGTAAGCGCCACTCCGTCCTCGGGGAGAGGATGCTGCCGCGCGTCGCGATCGATGAGGCGGCGAAGCTCGCCTTCCTGCGGAAGCCCCAGAAGCGCAGTCCGGCGCTCCCGATGTCCGAAGGCGAGCCGCACCGGTACGGCGCGAAACGTTTCCGCGCGAAGGACGCCCGGGAGGCTCGCGAGCTCCAGCCGGGCCCGCTCGGGTTGGGGCCGGTTGAAGGCGATCGCGATCTGTTCGCGCTGCACGAGGCGGAAGTGCACGTCGACCAGAGTGTTGATGGCGTCGAGGAAATACCTGCCGACGACGAGAATCATCACCGCCAGCGAGATAGCGAGAACGGAGAGAATCGTTCGTCCCGGCCGACGCTCCACGTTTCGCAGGATGATTCGACTGGGAACCGAGACGTGGCGCAGAAGCCCGGAACGCTCCCAGATTCCCGCCCGGAACCGGGCGGGCGGCTCCGGTCGCATCGCTTCGGCGGGAGGAAGCTTGACCGCCTTCGATACTGCGGCGAGAGCGCCCACGACTGCGGCCGCCACGGTGACCAGGAGGGCGAGAAACGCCTGCCTTCCCGCCGACTGGAACTGATAGACGGGGAAGCGAAAGTAATCGGCGTACAACGTGGTGAGAGCACGCCCGAGCCAGACGCCGAGGGGAACTCCCAGAGCTCCTCCCACGGCCACCATGGCGAGGATGAGCTTCAGATAATGGAGCCCCACCGCGAGGTCGTAGTAGCCGAACGCCTTCAGGACCGCGATCTGCTCCCTCTCCGTGCCGATGAGTCGCGAGAGAACGATGTGCAGGAGGAAGGCAGCAACCCCGAGAAAGATAGCGGGGTAAATGCGTCCCTGCGCCGTCAGCTCGGTGAGCTCGTTCGAGACGAACTGGTTCGAGAGCTGGTCCTCCCGTCCGTATGCCCCCAGCCCCCCGTATCGCTCGAAAAGCGCGTCCAGAGCGTCGAGGACTCCCTCCACGCGCGCGCCCCGCTGGAGAGAGAGGCTGAGATCGTTGAACGCCCCGTCCATGTCGAACGCCGGACCGAGGACTTCCCGGCTCGCCCATAGGATCCCGAAGCGCTTCCGGTCGGGGAAGATGGTCGTGCCTCCCCGGATCTCGTAGATGTACTCCGGGGAGAGAGCCATTCCCACGATCCGGAGCGTTTCCCACCGCCCGTTCAGGATCGCCCCCAGCCGATCGCCCACCTGAAGGCCGTTCGCCTCCGCGAACGATTCGCTCACTAGCACCTCGTTCGGCTGGCCGGGCTCGAGGTATCGACCCCGGCGGACGTGCAGACGGTTCAGCCTCGGCTGCGAACGCTCGGGGATCGACACCAGCCGGCCGGTGGCGGGCTCGGCGAGCCCGGGCACGTCCAGGGTCACGTCCACCACGATGCGCGTTTCGACCTGATCGACGCCGGGAATCCGCTCGACCTTGCGCACCATCGCGTCGGGAGCCCGCTTCAGGCTCAAGAACGAGTCGGCGAAGCCGTACTCGCGGTAGTACCGGCTCCGGGATGCGAGCATCGACTCGTAGCCGGTTCGCGCCGCGATGAACGTAGCGACGCCGCAGGCGACGATGAGTCCAACGGCGACGACTTGGCCTCGCATCTTGAGGAGGTCGCGGCCGAGCTTGCGGTCGAGCGCGCTCACGACCATGGGAGAGCTACCATTCCACCTCGTCGGGAGCGACTTTACGGGTGTTGCGATGCTCGCTGGCGATGCTCCCGCTGTGCATCCGGATGACGCGGTCCGCCATTCCGGCGATGGCGGCGTTGTGAGTGATGACGGCGGTGGTGGTGCCGAGCTCCTCGTTCACCTGAGCCAGAGCGCGGAGAACGACCTTTCCCGTCTCGACGTCGAGCGCGCCGGTCGGCTCGTCGCAGAGCAGAACGTCGGGTGCCTTGGCGATGGCGCGGGCGATGGCGACCCGCTGTTGCTCTCCTCCCGAGAGCTGGGAGGGAAAGTGATCCATGCGGGACTCGAGGCCCACGAGCTTCAGCGCCTCCGAGGGGTCCATCGGATGCTCGGCGATCTCCGTCACCAGCGACACGTTCTCGCGCGCCGTCAGGCTCGGGATCAGGTTGTAGAACTGGAAGATGAAACCGACGTGCTCGCGCCGGAATCGAGTGAGCGCGCGCTCTCCCGCCGCGCTGAGGTCATGATCGAAGAAGAATACCGAGCCACTGGTAGGGACGTCGAGGCCCCCGAGAATGTTCAAGAGCGTAGACTTGCCGCTTCCCGAGGGACCGAGGAGCACGAAGAACTCGCCCCGGTACAGGTCGAGGTCCAAGGAGCGGAGAGCGACGACGTCGACGTCCCCCATGCGATAGACCTTGCTCAGTCCACGCGCGCGCAGCACGGCCTCGCTCGGGCTCTCCGGTTTCTGCGGCTCTTCCATGCCTCTGGCCGGCTCCCGCCTCCATCAAGGACGCTGGGAGAGCTCGACGCGCGAGCCCCAGTCGTCGATCCGCCGGACGGCGTCGGAGAAGACTTGGATCGCTCCGGTGCCGACGAGAGCGTCGAGAATCACGGCGAGGCGCTCGCGCTTCATACCCAACGCTATTCCAGCTCGGACGGAAAAGAAACCCGGCAGCTCCCTGGACGGGTCACCGAGTGCCACCAGATGACTCGGCTCGCAAGCTCGGCCAAGGCCCGAGGAGAGCGCGATGCTCGCCACGACAACGGGCCAGGCGCGAGGAACCGGACGAACTTCTCAATGTTCTCGTTACGGACTCGCCGAGATTTGCGTGCCCGCGCTTCCCTCCAACATAGCTTCCACTTCGGCGAGCGCCCCGATTACGGCCCGCCGCGCGGGCCTTCCCTCGACGAATCCACACGCGGCCTCCACCTTCGGACCCATCGAGCCGGCATCGAGCTTCAAGGAGGAGAGCTCCGACGGGGTGACGTGACGGAGGGGCCGAGCGCGCGGCTCCCGCCAATCAGCGTAGACCGCATCGACGTCGGTTGCCAGAATCAGAACCTCGACGTCGAGCTGTGACGCTAGTAAAGCGCTCGCCCGGTCTTTGTCGATCACGGCCTCGACGCCTTCGAGACGGCCGTCCTCCCGTCGCACGGTGGGAATCCCGCCGCCACCCGCGCAGATGACGGTGACGCTCTTTTCCAGGAGCCACTGGATCGCCTGGATCTCGAGAATACGTCGAGGGAGCGGCGACGCGACCACCCGGCGCCAATGCTCGCCGTCGTGCGCTAGAGCCCAACGTCCCTCCGCACGGATGCGCTTCGCTTCCCGGTCGTCATACACGGGACCGATCGGCTTCGAGGGCTCGTCGAACGCGGGATCGTGTGCGTCGACTTCCACCATGGTCAGAACCGTCGCCAGGGGACGTCCCGGAAGCAGGCTCCCGAGCTCTTGCTCGATGAGATAGCCGATCATGCCTTCGCTTTCGGCGCCGAGAACGTCGAGCGGATAGGGCTCGACGGGCCGGTAGGCTTCGGCCTGGAGCGCGAGAAGGCCCACCTGAGGACCGTTTCCGTGCGAGACGACCAGCGCATGCCGTTCGGCCAGGGGCGCGAGCGCCTGCGCGGCGACCCGGACGTTGTCTCGTTGGTTGGCCGCCGTCATGGCTTCGCCACGCTTCAGTAGCGCGTTTCCTCCCAAAGCGACCACCACGCGCATCGCCGGTCTTTCGCTCAGTCCCCGAGTGTCGCGACCAGAAGAGCCTTGATCGTGTGCATGCGGTTTTCCGCTTGATCGAATAGGGTGGACGCGCTCGACTCGTTCACCATCGGCGTCGACTCCGCGAGCTACAGGTTGGCCACGAAGGCTTCGATCTCGCCTCGAAGCGTGGGGCCCGGGAGATCCTCGAGATCGTAGCGGATCCGGGTTGAGTCTTGCCGGATGTCGATGAGATGCCGGAGATCGATCGGGGTCGCAACGACCACCGTATCGCAATCGACTGCGGCGATGGTGCGCTCGAGCTCTTCGATCTGCTCAGGGTAGTAGCCCATCGCGGGGAGCTCCAGAGTGAGATGAGGAAACCGGGAAAAGACGTCCTTCAGCGAGCCCAGGGCATGGGGGCGGGGGTCCACGATCTCGGCGGCGCCGTATTGCTCGGCCGCGACTTTGCCGGCTCCGTAAGGCATACCGCCGTGGGTGAGAGTCGGCCCGTCCTCGATGAGGAGAACCCGTTTGCCCCGGATGCGCTCGGGATGCTCGGCGGTCACTTTCGAGCGGGCGCAGATCACTTTCGCGTGCGGATTGACCTTGGCGGCGTTTCCGCGGATTATCTCCACCGCGCCCGGCGGCGCATTCTCCGCCTTGTTGATGAGGATGATGTCGGCCGAGCGGAAATTCGTCTCGCCCGGATGGTAGGCGAGCTCGTGGCCGGCTCGATGAGGATCGGCGAGGGTGATCCAGAGAGACGGATTGAAAAACGGCAAGTCGTTGTTCCCACCGTCCCACATAATGACGTCGGCCTCTTCTTCCGCCCGCGCGAGAATCTCTCCGTAGTCCACGCCCGCGTAGACGATGGTGCCCTCAGCGATGTGCGGCTCGTACTCCTCGCGCTCCTCGATGGTGATGTTGTCGCCCTCGGCGTCGAGATCTTCCATCGTTGCGAAGCGCTGCACCCGCATTTGGTCGAGATCGCCGTAGGGCATCGGATGCCGGACCACCACCACCTGGAGATCCGATGCGCGAAGCACGTCGGCCACGTAGCGGCACGTCTGGCTCTTGCCGCAGCCGGTGCGGACCGCGCAAACGGCGACTACGGGACGGTTCGAGTGCAGCATGGTGCTCTCGGGTCCGAGCAGGGCGAAGTCGGCGCCCGACGCGAGCACCCGGCTCGCGATCGTCATGACCTCGTCGTGTCTCAGGTCGCTGTAGGAGAGGACGCATTGTCGAACGTGGCGCTGGGTGATCAGCGTTTCGAGCTCGTCCTCGGAGTGAATCGGGATGCCGTCGGGATAGAGCTCCCCGCCAAGCGAAGGAGGGTAGCGCCGGCCGACGATGTCGGGGATCTGCGCCGCAGTGAATGCCACCACCTCGAAGCGAGGATCGTTACGAAAACAGGTGTTGAAGTCGTGGAAATCGCGCCCCGCCGCTCCGAGGATGAGAACGCGCCGTTTGTCGGTGGTTTGTCGCTCACTCATGGGGCCAGACTACCTCGCCGCGAACCGTGCAACTTTTCGTACCATGACGACAACCGACGTGACACGCAAAATGCCCGACCGCATGCGTGATGTTCGGATGCGTACCGTCAGACGTCGACGAAGACCTTGAACCCGCCGTAGAGCATGCGTTTCACGTCGAACGGCATGGCTTTCGGATCCAGCATCTCGGCCAGGCGCGCATCGTTCATGACCTTCTTGTTGACCCGGTCTCGTTGCGCCCTCGACTTGTACCCGATCCAGGAGAACACCACGGTCTCTCCGCGCTTCAGTCGGATCTTCTTGGGAAACGGAAGCATGCCCTTCACGAACAGATCGTCACCCACGCACTCCTTATACTCGAGAGCGCCGTGCTCGCGAAAAACCTTGCCCGCCTTCGTGGATAGACGCCGATAAGCTGGCAGATTCTTTTTGGACACGGGCAGAACGAATGCATCGACGTAGCGCATTTTCTCTCCTTGGTTGGTTTTGGGTTCCATCGGAACTCGTTTCTGGATTGTGTCGCTTCTCGCAGCGGCCCGATCGGCGAGCACCAACGCATGTTCCCGCTGAATCCTGCTGGCCGGGATCGACCTATCGCCTCCGCGCAACCGCGCAAGCGAGTCGATTTTGTCGCTTCCCGTTACCAGCCACAGGATGAGGCGAGAGCGATTGAGCATTGGATAGGTCAAGGTCATCCGGCGCCGCCCTTGATAGATCCTCGTCAGCGCGACGTCCCTGTTGGTAACGTCGAGCACGGGATCGCCGGGCACCAACGAGGCGGTGTGGCCGTCGGGGCCGAGGCCCAGGTGAGCGAGGTCGAGCACCGGCGGTGAGCCGGCGATCTCCTCGAGCGTCACCATGTAGCGTTTGGCCGCAGCCTCCAAGTCGGGCGACTCGACGGGCATGGCGTGGATCTGCTCGGGCCTGAGCGGCGCGTGCTCGAGCAAGCTCTCGAGTAAACGAGTCAGGTTTCGATCCGGATCGCCCGCCGGCGCAACGCGCTCGTCAACCTGAACGACGTGCACGTGCTTCCACTTCAGCTTTTCCAACGCCAGAGCTCGCAGCATTTGCCACGGAGTACGGCCGCCGCTGACCGCCATCACGAAACGTCCACGCTCGGCGATGGCCGTCCGGGCATTCGCAGCGATCACTCGGGTAGCCTCGCGGGCGACGGCATTGGCATCCGCGAGTATCTCGACCTTCATATCACTTTGCTGATTTTTCCCGATGTCCGCCGAACTCATAACGCATCGCCGAGAGCAGCTTATCCGCGAAAACTGCCTCGCCCCGGGAGCTGAACCGCTCATAGAGCGCTGCACTCAAGACGTGCGCCGGCACGGCCTGGTCGATCGCCGCCTTGATCGTCCAGCGACCCTCACCAGAGTCCGATACCCGGCCCTCGAACTTCTCGAGGCCGGGATCCCGAATCAGGGCCGCTGCGGTCAGGTCCAGGAGCCAGGAAGCGATCACGCTGCCGCGCCGCCACACCTCGGCGATGTCCGGCAAATTCAGGTCGTACTGATAGTGCTCCGGATCACGCAATGGCGTCGTCTCGGCGTCGATATCGTGCTTTCCCTTGCCGACGTTGGCGGACCGCAGGATCCCCATTCCCTCGGCGTAGGCGGCCATGATCCCGTACTCGATGCCATTGTGGACCATTTTGACGAAGTGGCCGGCGCCATTTGGGCCGCAGTGCAGGTAACCCTGTTCGGCGGTGCCGCCGACACGTTCGCGGCCCGGTGTACGCGCTAAGTCGCCCGAGCCGGGAGCGAGCCGCCGAAAGATTGGATCGAGGTGCTCGACCACGTCGCTTTCACCGCCAATCATCATGCAGTAGCCTCGCTCCAAGCCCCAGACTCCACCGCTGGTGCCGACGTCGACATAGTGGATTCCTTGGGGCGCGAGCTCCTTGGCGCGCCGGATGTCGTCCACATAATAAGAATTGCCGCCATCGATGAGAATGTCATCGCGTTCGAGGTGGGGGACTAGGTCCTCGATCGTCTTGTCCACCACCGCCGCGGGAACCATCAACCACACCGCCCGAGGCCTGGTCATTTTCTTCGCGAAGTCTGCGAGCGAGGAGGAGCCAACGGCTTTCTCCTCGACCAACTCCTGCACCGCTTTCGGCGAAACATCGAAGATCACGCACTGGTGGCCGCCCTGGAGCAGCCGCCGCACCATGTTGGCGCCCATTCGGCCGAGACCAATCATTCCGATTTCCATCGCTGACTCCTTATCAGCTCGAACAGGAAGGCAAAGATTTCACGATGTCTTCTTCAACTTTCGGTACTGATGAATCAGGTTATTGGTCGAGCTGTCATGGGCGAGCGCGGGTTCTTCCTTGCTCTCGAGCTCCGGGATGATCCGACGGGCCAATTGCTTGCCAAGCTCGACGCCCCACTGGTCGAAGGAGTCGATGTTCCAGATGGCGCCCTGAGTGAAAACGTTGTGCTCGTAGAGAGCGACCAGCTTGCCGAGGGTTTCCGGCGTGAGCCGGTCAGCAAGTATCGTGTTCGATGGGCGGTTGCCGTCGAAGACGCGGTGGGGAACGAGCCAATCCGGCGTGCCCTCCGCCTTGACCTGTTCCGGAGTCTTGCCGAACGCCAGCGCCTCGGTCTGGGCGAAAACGTTCGCCATCAGCGCGTCGTGGTGCCGGCCCAACGGGTTGAGCGTCCGACCGAACCCGATGAAGTCACAGGGGATGAGCCGAGTTCCCTGGTGGATCAACTGGTAGAAGGAGTGCTGTCCGTTGGTCCCCGGCTCGCCCCAGTAGATCGGGCCGGTTTCGTAGGCCACTTTGTTCCCGCCGAGCGTGACCTGCTTGCCGTTGCTCTCCATTGTCAATTGTTGCAAGTAGGCCGGAAAGCGCTCGAGATACTGCTCGTAAGGCAGCACGGCGACGGTCGCGGCGCCGAAGAAGTCGCTGTACCAGACGGCGAGCAGCCCCATGAGCACCGGCAAGTTACGTTCGAAAGGAGCGTTTCGGAAGTGCTCGTCCATCTGGTGAAAGCCATTCAGCATGGCGCGGAAATGCTCCGGCCCGACAGCGAGCATGGTCGATAGACCGATCGCCGAGCCCATGGAATAGCGGCCGCCGACCCAGTCCCAGAACCCAAATATGTTGTTGGGGTCGATGCCGAACTTCGCCACTTCCTCGGCGTTGGTCGATACGGCGACAAAGTGCTTGGCGATCGCCTCTTCGTTTCCGCTCGAGCCCCCGAGCAACCACTCGCGAGCCGTGTGGGCGTTGGTCATCGTCTCCAGAGTCGTGAAAGTCTTCGAAGCAACGACGAAGAGTGTCTCCTCCGGGTCGAGATTCTGGACGGCTTCTGCGAAGTCCGTGCCGTCGACGTTGGAAACGAAGCGAAACGTCATGGCCCGCTCGCTGTAGTGCTTCAGCGCTTCGTAGGCCATGGCCGGTCCCAGGTCGGAGCCGCCGATGCCGATGTTGATGACGTTCTTGATGGACTTGCCGGTGTGGCCCTTCCAATCTCCGGCTCGTACTCGATTGGAGAATTCAGCCATCTTGTCGAGCACGGCGTGGACCGCCGGAACCACGTTTTCGCCGTCGACGAGGATCGAGGCGTCTTTCGGGGCGCGGAGAGCCACGTGCAATACGGCCCGGTTCTCAGTGACGTTGATCCTCTCACCCCGGAACATGGCGTCGATGCGCCCTCGCAGACCGGATTCGACAGCCAGTCGGAGCAGAAGCTCGAGGGTTTCGTCGGTGATGCGGTTCTTCGAATAGTCCAGATAGAGGCCCACCGCCTCGACCTTCATCCGATCGCCGCGATCAGGGTCATCGGCAAAGAGGTCTCGGAGATGGAGCTCACGGATTGTCAGGTGATGACTTTCGAGGTCCTTCCATGCTTTACGCTCCGTGAGCGGCACGATTCGTGCTGCCATATGCCTCCTTTTGCCTGCTTCGTAAGGGGTCTCGCACACTCGCCTGCACCGAGAGGCCGATCGACCGGTCGCCTGATGGCTGCCTTGGTGATTGTAATACGCGAGGAAACGAAAAGTGGTTTCTAGCGCCCTTCGAAGCTCGGCGGTCTCTTCGCGAAGAAGCTCTCGAGCCCTTCGGCGAAGTCGCCGCCGTCGGCAATCTGCGCGAGGCTGACGAGCTCGCGATCGAGATGATGGTCGAGCCGGTCCACCCCCGCTGCCTGATTGATCAGAGACTTCGCGACGGCATAGGCCTTCGTCGGGCCCGCCGCGAGACGCTCCGCGAGGGCCATCACCTCGGCGTCGAAGCTCTCCGTCGGGTACACGGCGTTCACCAGGCGGAGAGCACGCGCCTCAGTGGCATCGAGCCTCGGATTGAGCAAAATTAGCTCCATCGCCGTTCGGAGCCCGACGAGCCGTGGTAGAAAGAAGGTCGAGCTTTCCGCCCCGGTGAGGCCGGTCTTGGGATAGGCCCACTCGAACGAGGCCCGATCGGATGCGAGCACCAGGTCGCAGGCCATGGCGATTCCGAAGCCACCCGCCGCGGCCACCCCGTCCACCGCGGCGATGAAAGGTTTTGGGGCTCGCTTGATCTCCGAAATCGTGCTGTGGAGGTACTCCAGGATCTGCTTGAAGATCTCGCCGAAACCATCGGGAAGCTCGCGGCTGTCCGGCTGCATGTAGCCGATGTCGCTCTTGTCACCCCCCCTGGCGATATACTTCAGATCGGCACCGCTCGAGAACACCCCTCCGCTTCCGCGGATCACCACGGCACGCACCGACTCGTCGCGCGCATACTGCAGCCCCGCTTTGCGAAAGTCCCGTGCCGTGGAGACATCGAAGGAGTTGAAGCGCTCGCGGCGATCGATGGTGATGGTGCCCACCGCCCCGGTCCGTTCCATTCGGATGTGGCTCATGGCACCAAGCAAGCGGGCTCTCGAACCGATATCCTTTCGATCGATTCGCTCAGAAGAGGCCCCCAGGCGGTGGCGAGCATCCACTCCTGATGGGCGAAAGCATAGGCCTTGACGACGTCGATGGCGCCGCGGCGCAATGCGTCAGCCACGAGGGGTGAGACGGGAAAAGCCTGGGAGCGGCAGAGGATCGGTCCTTCGTCGAGAACCGCCGTGACGAGATGCGCCGTGGCCCGCGTCTCGGTCTCGCCGGCGATGAGGGCATCGCGCACGGCGCGCAGGCCGACGTAGCGGGGGCGTCCGCTCGCATCCCGCTTGGCCAGGTCGCTCCCGTGGATATTCACGATGCGCGAGCCGAACGCATGGAGCATCGGCTTCGTCAGGATGAGGAGGTAGCTCGAGAGAAGAATCAAATCCGGCTCGAACGGCGCGAGGAGCTCCACGGTCGCGGCGTCGTAGTGCGGACGGACAGTGAGGTCGGTCCGTTTCGTCGCTCGTTCTCGGCAGAAACGCGCGAATGCGTGGGTGAGAAACGGGGTGCCCCGAGCCTCGGCTTCGGCGCGAGCGCTCGAGTCCTCTTCGCTCGAGACGCAGCACACGATCTCGTAGAGCGAGCCGCGGTTCGGATCGGACGTGAGCAGGTGGCGAAGTCCGGGCGCGCGCTGCGAGCAGAGCAAGGCGACTCGAAGTGGCCCGGTCATCAGCAGATCCTCGGCAAGGGCTCTCCCTCGGGCTCGACGAGAAGCCGCCTGCCGAAACCGGTGTCGAGCACGACCTTGCCCCGGGCATCGGCCAGGCAGGTTCCCACGATCGCTGCCTCCCGGCCGAGGGGGTGGTTTCGGAGCGCCTCGAGAACCGCTTCGGCCGAGTCGGGAGCCACTCCGAGGACGGCCTTGCCCTCGTTCGCGACGTGAAGAGGATCGATTCCGAGCAGCTCTCCCGCCGAACGTGCTTCGGCGGTGACCGGGACTTTCGATTCCTCGAGAAGAATCCCGACGCCGCTCTTCGACGCCATTTCGTGGAGGGCGCTCGCGAGCCCCCCTCGCGTCGGGTCCTTGAGTGCGACGATCGCGTCTCCGCCGCATTCGAGAGCGCAACGTACGAGGCCGTTGAGTGGCGCGACGTCCGAGTGGAGCTCGGAATCGAGATCGAGCCCGTGCCGTCCCACCATGACCGCGAGCCCGTGATCTCCCATCGTTCCGCTCACCAGGATGCGATCGCCCGGTCGAAGGCCCGAGTCGCGCACGATGTGATCCGTGATGCCGATGCCCGTGGTGTTGACGACGAGCCCGTCGAGCTCGCCTCGTCCCATGACTTTCGTGTCACCGGTGATGATCGTGGTTTCCGCCTCGATGCACGTGGCCCGCAGCGACTCCTGGACGCGCTCGAGATCTTTTCTCGCAAACCCTTCTTCGACGATGATGGCGCAGGTGAGTCCGAGAACGTCGGTCGCTCCCATCATCGCCAGGTCGTTCACCGTTCCCGACACCGCCAGCCGTCCAATATCGCCGCCGGGGAAGAAGATCGGGTGGATGACGTGGGAGTCGGTAGTCAGCACCAGGTATCGATCGCCGAAGCGAAGTGCCGCGCCGTCGTCCATCGCGGAAAGGCCCACGCCCTCGACTTTCATCTCCGGGAGACCGGAGGCGAAAACCTCTTCGATGAGGGCCCTCATCGCCCGGCCGCCGGCGCCGTGCTTCAGGCCCACGGTCTCGTCGATGCGAGGGGTGTGAGAGATCATACAGATACCGTCGTCAAATCCGGATGGCCGCCGTACTGGTGCCAGATCTTGCACGTGCCCTCGCTGCTCACCATGCAGGCCCCCACGGGGCTCTCGGGAACGCAGTCTCTTCCGAAGAGCTCGCAGTCCGAAGGGGACGAGATCCCCGCCATGATGTCTCCGCAGATGCACTGCGAAGTCAATGCGGAGGGCGCGTAATCCCACAGCCCCGACAGATCGATGGCGAAGCGTTTTCGCGCGTCGTACGCAGCCCATTCGTCTTTCAATCGAAGGTTTCCATTGGGGACGTGGGCGATTCCGCGCCACCGGCCGCCGACGGGGCGGAAGACCTTCCAGAGTTTTTGCTGGGCCGCCAGGTTTCCTTCGCGCGTCACGCAGCGCGGGTAGGCGTTCACGACCCGGGGCGTTCCCTCGAGAATGATCTCCAGGAGCTGCACGAGACCGGCGAGGATGTCCAGAGGCTCGAACCCGGCGACGACCACGGGAACGCCGTGCCTCGCTACGAACGGCTCGAAAACCCCCCAGCCCGTGATCGTGGCAGCGTGACCGGCAGCGAGAAAGCCCTCCACCCGGCTGGAAGGCATCTCGGCGACGATCTCCATGACGGGAGGAATGTACTTGTGAGCGGAGAGAACGGAGAAATTCGTCGGGGGATCCGCGAGAATCACCGCCGCGGTGGCAACCGCCGTGGTCTCGAAGCCGCTCGCGAAAAATACCAGCTCCTCGTCGAGACCGCGGGCGAGCTCGACCGCCTGCGAGACACTGTAGACGACGTCGACCTTCGCCCCTTCGGCCCGGGCGTCGGCGAGCGAGGCGACCGTTCCCGGAACCCGGAGCATGTCCCCGTAAGTGGCGACCCGGACTCCCTGGCGCGCCAGGACGACGGCCTCGTCCACCTCCGGGACATCGGTGATGCAGACGGGACAACCCGGTCCCATGATGACGTCGAGTGCTCTGGGAAAGCTCGCGCGCAGGCCGAATTTGGCGATGGCCTGCTCGTGGCTTCCACACACGTGCATGACGGAGATGGGCCTCCGATCGATCGCCCGAGTCAACCGAGTGAGAGCACCCGCGAGCGCTCTTGCCCGCGCGGGGTCTCGGAACTTGACCTCATTCAGCCCGTCGTCCGCCGAGCCGCGCATCGTCAATCGCCTGCCTCGATCTCGCTCCTCACGTCGGCGGCCATGATGTCGGTCTCCGCCTCGCGAAGGAGCTGCTCGTAGAGAGCGAGCGTCTCTCGGATCTCGCTCTCGGGGATGCGGCGGATGGCGAAGCCGACATGGTTCAAGATGTAGTCGCCAACCGCGATGGGCTCATCCACCACGTCGAGGCGCACCGTGCGTCGAACGCCGAAGAAATCGACGTTGGCGCGTAGCCCCTCGATGGATACCACTCGTCCGGGCACGCCCAAACACATGCCCTCGTTTGACTACAAGGAATATGCCAACCGATCTTCGTGAGACCACGAAGGCTTTTTCCCGACTCGTCACTGGATGGAGCGTCGAATGACGCAGTTTTTGAGCAATTGCCCCAATTCTTCCGACGAGGTGAACACGAGTCGGGTCAAGTACAAGAAGAACTACACATCGAGCCGACGAACGAAGTGGCACGTGGCTTGCTCTCGGCAACCATCAAGAACTGAACGGAGGTGAGCCATGCCCCAGACCGGGCGTCACCAGTCCCCGCCTCCCGCAGAGGAGACATTCTACGAGGCCATCCAGAGAAAAGGCCTCTCGCGCCGCGACTTCATGCAGTTCGTCGGCGCCGTCGCCGGAATGCTCGGTTTCGACGCCGTGGTCATCCCGAGGATCGCCGAAGCGCTCCAGGCGAGGCGCAAGATTCCTCTCGTCTGGCTCGAATTTCAGGATTGTGCCGGCAACACGGAATCCTTCCTGAGAGCGGCCAAGCCCTCGGTCGACGAGATCATTCTCGATGCCATCTCGTTGAACTACCACGAGACGATCATGGCGGCCGCGGGACACCTCGCTGAGGAAGTCCTCCAGAAAACGGTTCGGGAGTCAAAAGGGCAGTACCTCGCCGTCGTGGAGGGGTCGATTCCCATGGCCGACGGGGGCATTTACTGCACGATTGGCGGACGTTCCGCGCTAGATATCGCTCGCGAGGTTTGTGGGAACGCTCTGGCCACCGTGGCCGCCGGTACGTGTGCCGCCTTCGGTGGAATACCCGCCGCGGCTCCGAATCCGACGGGAGCCGTGAGCGTCTCGGCCGCGGTCCCGGGAGCGACGGTCATCAACCTGAGCGCCTGCCCCTTCAATGCCGCCAACATCACCGCGCTTCTCGTGCACTACCTGACATTCAACAAGTTCCCGGCAACCGACAACCTCGGGCGCCCGCTCTTCGCCTACGGAAAACGGATTCACGACGCTTGCGAACGCCGAGCCCATTTCGACGCGGGGCAGTACGCCGAGGGCTTCGGGGACCAGGGTCACCGTCTCGGCTACTGTCTCTACAAGCTCGGCTGCAAGGGTCCGGCGACCTATCAGAACTGTCCGAGCGTCCGCTGGAACGAAGGCATGAACTGGCCCATCGGAGCCGGGCATCCTTGCGTCGGCTGCGCCGAGCCCTACTTCTGGGACACGATGACCCCCTTCTACGAGAGGCTTCCCAAAGTCGCGGGTTTCGGCGCCGACGTCGACGCCGACACTCTTGGAGTGGGGATCGTGGCGGGAACGGCGGCGGCGTTCACCGCGCACGGCATTTTGAAGCGCATGCAGCGCCGGGCGGCCGAGCGCGACGAGAAGGCGGCTCGAAGCGCGAAGAAGCAAGATTGAGAGGGCGAGATGGCTAGAATCGCGATCGACCCAATCACTCGAATCGAAGGGCACCTACGCATCGAAGCGGAAGTCGAGGGCGGGCAGGTTCAGAACGCCTGGTCGTCCTGCACCATGTTCCGTGGAATCGAGATCATCCTCAAAGGCCGGGATCCGCGCGACGTCTGGGTCTTCACTCAGAGGATTTGCGGCGTCTGCACGACGGTGCATGCGATCACCTCGGTTCGTGCCGTCGAGGATGCTCTCGGCATCACCGTTCCCGAGAATGCCGAGATCATCCGATCGCTCATCGCCGGGTTGCAGCAAGTCCAGGATCACGTCGTCCACTTCTATCACCTGCACGCTCTCGACTGGGTGGACATCGTTTCCGCGCTGAGAGCGGATCCCGCTCAGACGTCGACGCTTGCCCAGTCGATCTCGGAGTGGCCCCTTTCGAGCACGACCTACTTCAGGGGAGTTCAGCAACGGGTGCAGGCGTTCGTGGACGCGGGGCAGCTCGGCCCCTTCGACAACGCTTACTGGGGCCACTCCGCTTACCGGCTTCCCCCCGAGGCCAACTTGATGGCGGTCGCGCACTATCTAGAAGCTCTGGAATGGCAGCGAGACATTATTAGGGGACACGCCATCCTCGGTGGCAAGAACCCGCATCTGCAGACGTACCTCGTGGGAGGCATGGCGGTGCCTCTGGATCCCAATAGTCAGCAAGCGGTGAACGCCGGCAGCATCGCCACGCTCCAGAGTCTTTTCCAGAAGGCCAAGACTTTCGTGGAGCAGGTCTACATTCCCGATCTTCTCGCCATCGCGAGCTTCTATCCCGATTGGGCGAGTCATGGAAAGGGAGTCGGAAACTACATGTCCTACGGAGACTTCCCGACCACGGCGGCGCTCGATCCGGCGCAGCTCTTTCTCCCCCGTGGAATCATCTTCGACACGGACCTGAGCGCGGCGCAGCCTCTGGACATGCAGCGGATTCGCGAGTACGTGGCCCATTCCTACTATGAGTACGCGGCGGGAGATGCCGAAGGGCTCCATCCGTTCCAGGGCGAGACCACCCCGCGCTACACCGGTCCGCAACCTCCTTACGAGTTTCTCGACACCGAAGGCAAGTACTCCTGGCTCAAGGCACCACGCTACGAGGATCGTCCCATGGAAGTCGGGCCGCTCGCCCGAATGCTCGTGGCTTACGCGAGCGGGCACGAGAGGGTGCGCGAGCTCGTTGGAATGGTTCTGGGTCGGCTGCAAGTCGGACCCGAGGCGCTGTTCTCCACTCTCGGCCGGACGGCGGCGCGCGGGATCGAGACTCTCGTAATCGCCGAGCAGCTTCTCGGCTGGCTCGACAAACTGGCATCGAACATGGACCGTGGCGATCTGAGGATCCACAACGACGAGAAGTGGGATCCCTCGACCTGGCCCGCTGAAGCCGAGGGCTGGGGCTTTCACGAGGCTCCCAGGGGAGCTCTCGGTCACTGGGTGCGCATCGAGAAAGGCAAAATCGCGGGCTATCAAGCGGTGGTGCCCAGCACCTGGAACGGCGGACCGCGGGACGCGAGCGGCCAGCGCGGGCCCTATGAGGAGGCTCTCGTAGGAACTCCGATCGCCGACTCCGAGAAACCACTCGAGATTCTGCGCACCGTGCACTCGTTCGATCCCTGCATGGCCTGCGCGGCCCACATCGTAGACGCTCGGGGGCGGAAGCTGAGCGAGGTCAAAGTGCTATGAACGCTTCGGAAACCTGGGTGGGCGAGTCGAGATACGTTTATCAGCTGCCTCTTCGCCTCGTACACTGGATCGTCTTCTTGGACCTCATCGTGCTCTCCGTCTCCGGCTACTGGATTGGCTCGGGAGATCTTCCGGCAGGTCCCGGCGGCGATTTCCAGATGGGTACGATCCGTTATGTCCACACGTTGGCGGGCTGGGCGCTTTTCGCCGCGCTCCTCCTGCGCATCTATCTCTTCTTTTTCGGAAACGTCTACGCTCGGTGGACGGACTTCATACCCCATCGCCGAGAGCACTGGCGTGATGTAAAAGAAGTTTTTCTTTTTTACACTTTCATTCGAAGGGGCTATCCACACGCGGAGTACGGTCACAACCGGCTGGCGTCGCTCACTTACCTGGTCGTCTATCTCCTGATCCTCTTCATGGTCGTTTCTGGCCTCGCGCTTCACGGGATGGCGTTTCCCGTAGGGTGGCAGGCGTGGCTCACGTGGCCCCTGGCGTTCGTGACTGCCCCCACGCTTCGTCTCATGCATCACATGGGAATGTGGCTCCTCTGGGGTTTCGTCGTCCATCACATCGCCAGCGTCTTTCTTGCCGATAACCAGCAGAGGGGAGGTCTCGTAGGGGGCATCTTCTCCGGATACAAGCTGGTGCCGAAGAGAGTCAAGCGGTGAGCGGTCATGAGAGCTCAATGGATTGCCCTGGTTGCTGGCGTGCTCGTCATCGGCTGTGGCAGCGAGAGTTTTCCCGAGCCCCCCGATGAGCTCCTCGCGTCGGCGGCCGCCATCCGAGACGGGGAAGCGACTTACCGCAAGAACTGCAGCATCTGCCACGGCGCGCGCGGCCACGGCGACGGTCCGCAGGCGAGAGACCTGGACCCCGCGCCCGCCGATCTGGCCAATCTGACCGGGGTGCGAGCCGATCCGGGGTACTGGTTCTTTCGCATCAAGGAAGGCGGCAAGCAGGAGCCTCTGGCGAGGTCGCGGTCGGCCATGCCGGCGTGGGGTGAGCACTTGAGCGACGAGGAGATCTGGCAGGTCGTGGCCTATCTGAAGGTCATGATCGAGGGGCGAACGTGACGGCTCCGATTCTCGTTCTCGCCCTCGGGAATCCTCTTCTTCACGACGAGGGTGTCGGAGCGAGTGCTCTCGAAAGGCTGTGTCGGCGCGAGCTGCCGAACTCGGTCGAGCTTCTCGACGGTGGCACGGCCGGCTTGAGTCTGGTGCCTCGATTTCGTCAGGCGGAGAGAGTGCTCGTGCTCGATGCCGTGCGCGCCGGAGCCGAGCCGGGGACGATTCTGCGGCTCGAGGGGACCGCTCTCCCTGCCGAGGTCTTCGGCATAACGTCGCCCCACCAGCTCGGTTTGAGCGACATCCTGCGCGCGGTGCGTCTCGCTGGAGGTCCGCGCGAGGTCGTGGTCCTCGGCGTCGAACCGCTGACGACCGAGCCGGGGATCGGTCTCAGCGCTCCGGTCTCGGCTGCTGTCGAGAAACTGGTCGACTGTGCGTTCCTCGAGCTCCGGCGATGGAGCGTGGCGACGAAGGGGGAAAGGTGCACGAGCTAACGGTAGCGGCCTCGCTTCTCGAATGGGCCGAGGAGCAGGCCCGAGTCCACGCGCCGAAGTCGTTGAAGTCGATCGAGCTGGAGCTCGATTCCATGTCCTGCTTGAATCCCGAGGCGCTGCGCTTCGGCTTTCGGGCCCTTACCGCCGAGACGCCACTGGGTGAGGTGGAGCTCGAGTTCGTCGAGTTGGGCGCGACCTACGGGTGCCTGTTTTGTGGGGCGCGGGCTCGCTCGCTCGACTCTCCATCGAGCTGTGGCAGCTGCGGCGCACCGTTGCCGCGCCTGGTGCG
>DASPGQ010000456.1 GCA_035620555.1 Vicinamibacteria bacterium | reverse complement strand
CAGCGGGAAGATCGGTGCAAGGCCGGTTCCCCGGAGCTTCTCCTCGCGATATCTCCTCACGTCCTCGAGGTGCAAGTCGCCGAAAGCGATGGCGTCGATCCCATCCCGGAGCGCTTCATCGACGGCTTTCGCCATCGCGGTCTCGTATTCCTCGTTGCTGCATGGACTCGGGAGGGTGAGCTTTCTCAGCGGGAGCCCGAGCGCCTCGGCCTGGGCATCCAGAAGTTTCTCGCGGACCGCGTGCATGACGACGCGTCCGTGAGCTCGATTCACGGTCGTCAGCAGACCGCAGACTTCGACGTCAGCTTGGGCCCGCAGCGTGTGAAGCGCCCACGCGCTGTCCTTCCCGCTGCTCCATGAAAGGAGAACTTTCATTAGTACTCAATGCCGTGGCGGGACCCGCGATCGATCGGGCCGCCACGGCTCGGACTGCTTACGGCGCGGCAAGCGCGCCGGGCTCGCTCCGCTCGCGCAGGCTGCACAGCAGTTCTTCATCAGCCTGTTAGTGAAGAATAGACCGTCGGTCTCGGAACGATTACGGGGCCTCGCCAACTTTCACGAACTCCATGTATCGCCAGGCGTCGGGATCGGTCGCGTACCGCCAGAGCAGGAGCCGATCTTCTTCCTCGTCAAAATAGTAGTAAGCATGTTCTTCTCGCCCGGGCTCCGTCTCGAACCACAGGTCGAGACTCTGATTCGTGCGGTCGGAGTCTAGAGACCAACGACACGGAACATCAGGAGTAAGCCAATCACTTTGGATGCCATCGATTTGAACGTAAGGGCGCAGGAATGTCTGCGCGCTGCAAGTGCCGTCGGCCATGAGAATCAACCAGTGATCCCCAGGGTCCAGATGAGTGGTGAACCCGACGTCGGCGAGCGACTTCATTGCAAATGGAGTCCCGGCCCATTCACCGTGTAGCTCGACGGCGTGAACCTGTCGACGGAGGTAGCGATTCTCGGAATGCTGGCAAGCGATCGCGAAGATAGCGGTCAGTGCCAGAGCGGCTCGGAGTCCCGGCAACATCCCTAAACTCCGAAGATCCCTTTCGCGAAGAAATGAGTCATCGCGGCGGCAAAGCTTGTTCCCACGGCCAGGAGAATCGTGCGACCCCAACGCCACGCGGCGTCGAGGCCCGAGAACCGAACGAACAGGTCCGGCAGGTACGCGGCGCAGTAAGCGACGTTGGCGAGAACCGCAAGCAGGAAGATCCCCAAGACGATGTCGAAGGACAGTTGCTCGCGAGAGGCGGGCCATGCGAGAACGAAGTGCGTCACCACCACTGCGCCCAGGACGCCATTGTAGAGAAGTCTCCGCGGCTCCCAGTAACGCAAGGCGAGAGCGGCGTGGTGGCTCAGTCGCGATAGCAAGTCGCTTAAAGGTGCCGCCGTCGTCGGCGCACCGTTCGAGGTCTCGACCATCCGTCGTCTCCAGCTCTTCCGTTCACTCTACCAGGTCTTGTGGATGACACAATCGACGAAAGCAAAGGGTCAGCCCGCATGTCGAGAGATGAAGAGGAGCAAAGCGATGCCTCCGAGGGTCGAGAGGAGCAGCAAGAGCAAGCGGGCTTCCGCCTGACGATGCTCCTCGAACTGGACCTCGAGGAGGGGGTCGCCAAGATTACGAAACTCTCGGCGGGCAAGGAAACGGGCGAATTGATCCCTCCGAACACTGTGGAAATAACCGGGACGCGGGCGACCGAGAGCCTCGTACGTTTCCGGATGACGTGCCGCCAAAGCGTCTGCGAGTGCCCGGCCCTGACGGATGGATCGTCCCATGAGAATCAGGCCACCAACCAGCCAGACGAGCGCGAGAAATGCGAGGGCGTTCTCCGAATCCATGCCCATATTCAATGATACGTTTCTCGCGAGGAAATCTCTTCCGGTCGGAAACCTCATGTAAGATCAGGGCCGGGAGGTCCGTTTTGCTCCAGCCAGTCGCCGTGAATTTCTCGGTGCTCGTCCTGACGGCGTTGCTCGCCGGGCCGGCCACGGCTCAGAACTGGCCGTCGTTTCGCGGACCGAACGCCTCCGGCGTTGCCGACGGACTCGATCTCCCCACGCATTGGGACGCTCAAACAGGCGCGAATGTCGATTGGAAGACCGCGATTCCCGGCCTCGGCCACTCGAGTCCGGTGGTCTGGGAGGACCGTGTCTTCCTCACGACCGCGGTGAGCGACGATCCGAGCTCGATCTTCGTCCACGGAATCGACGGCCGGATCGACCGGCGTTCCGATCTCTCACCCCACACGTACTACGTCTACGGTCTCGACCGGGCAACCGGGCATGTTCTGTGGCGGCGTCAAGTCTACCGGGGCGTGCCAAAGATTCAGCGGCAGCGCAAGAACAGCTACGCGTCACCGACGCCGGTTACCGACGGTGAGCGCGTCGTCGCCTACTTCGGCTCGGAAGGGCTCTACGCATTCGACCTCGAGGGAACTCCGCTATGGAATCGTGACCTCGGCGTCATCGACGCCGGCGCTTCGTACGACGATACCTACGACTGGGGGCCCGCAAGCTCTCCAATCATCTTCGACGGACTCGTCATCGTTCTCGCCGATCAGCAGGCCGGAGGTTCGTTCATCGCCGCGTTCGACGCCGCAACCGGTGAGCCCGTGTGGCGCGCAGAGCGTGACGTCATCTCGTCTTTCTCGACGCCGACCCTTTACCAAGGTGAGAAACGAGTGGAGCTTCTCATCAACGGGGCCGAGCTCATGCAAGGCTACGACCCGATGACCGGGAAGGAGCTCTGGCGCCTCGCGGGAAGCTCGAAGAACACGACGCCGACGCCCGTCGTATGGAACGACCTCGTTTTCATCGTGAGCGGATACCGAATCAAACCCATCTTCGCGATACGGCCGGGCGGAAGCGGCGATATTGCCGGGACGGATTTCGTGGCCTGGCGCACGACGAGAGACGGCTCCTATATGACGACGCCGGTCGCCTATCGCGACTACCTCTACACACTCCAGGACAACGGCGTGCTCTCCTGCTACCGCGCCCGATCGGGTGAGCGCGTGTATCAGACTCGGGCTGCCGCTGGTGCCTTCAGCGCCTCGCCGATCGTGGCCGACGGCCGGCTGTATCTGTCGAGCGAGGAAGGCGAGGTCTATGTCGTGCGCGCCGGTCCCGACTACGAGTTGCTGCACCGAAACGCGATGGGTGAAGTCATCATGGCGACACCCGCGGCAGCGAAGGGCCAGCTCCTCATTCGCACCCAGCACCATCTTTTCTCGATTCGCTAGACTCGCGAAGCATTACCAGAGCCTTCCCGCACCGAGTTCGAGGTTTCACATTGACTGTGGTACCGTTTACTTAGTGCACACACGCGAAGCTTTTCGCGGGCCTGGGGGGGCCACGCGCAGCCACTGAGTTACACCTCGTCGTCGAGGGAGGAAAATATGCGTACGCCCGTCCTTTCCGGCCTCGTTCTCGCAGCTCTGATTGCGAGCCCGGTCCTCGCGGTGACCGACCGGGTCATCATGAAGGACGGGTCTTCCTACGACGTTCGGGCCTTCGAGATCACCGATAACGTGGTCAACATGGTGGCGCTCAACGGTCGTTCCTGGTCGGTGTGGTCGGAGCTCGTGGATCTGAAAGCGACGCGGCAGGCGAACCACATGCCGTCCGGAGTTCATTTTTCTCCCAGCTGGGGTGGGGAGGCTATTGAGGAGCCACTCGAGACCGAACGGTTGGAACCCGTCCTCATCGAGCCGGAGCCGCCGGCGGAGCCTCTACCGGCGGAGCCCGTCCCCGAGGAGCCCACAGTGCCCGAGGAGCCCGTCGCCGTCGAAGAAGAGGAAGAAACATTGGAGGAGCCCGAAGCCGAGCCCGTCGCCGAGCCTACCTCGCTCCAGGCCGAAGACGCGCCGGAGGAGAGCGGGAGAAAGCATTTTCAATTGCTTTTCAATGCCTCCTACCATGCCACGACCATCGATTTCACCCAATCGAGGACTTTTGACCTGTATCTCGAGGAAGGGACTATCGAGACCGAGTACACGGGAGGGACCGGACCGACGTTCGAGGTCGGAGGAACGTATCTCGTCACCGAGTCCTTCGGAGTGGGCGGATCTTTCGAGCTCTTCGATCGCAAGAACGAGGGGTCCTTTGAAGCAACTTTCCCGCACCCTTTCTTTTTCGACGAGTCGCGAGAGCTTTCCGGGGATGTGAGCGACCTCTCGTATCGAGAGACAGCGGTTCACATTTTCGCCAGGTTTTCCAAGGCCGCGACCCCGTGGCTCATCTTCGAGGGGTTCGCTGGCCCAACGGTATTCTTCACCCGGACGGACGTCCTCGCAGAAGTCCTCTTCGAAGAGGAATACCCCTTCGACGAGGTCAGCTTCGAGGACACCGAAGTCGAGACGCTGGAGGACAATCCCTTTGGGTTCAACGTGGGCGGTGGAGTGATCTTCATGCTCAGTCCGGAGTTTGGATTCGCGTTCCAGGCACGGTTCAGCCGCGCCCGGGTGAGCCTGGCCTCTGAGGAAGGTGACAGCGTCGAGTTCGATGCCGGGGGTTTCCGCGCGGGAGTGGGATTCCGCGTCCTGTTCTGAGCGGGCTCAGAACAAACACCAAGGTTTCTCGAGGGCTCATCGTTCTTCTGCTAACCGGCCGGCTCCCCTGAACGTCCAACCAGGGGAATGGCGGCGCTTTGGATTCGCGATCTCGTCGTAGCGGCGCGAAGCTTGCGCCAGAATTCGGCCGTCAGCCTTCCGGCCGCCGTGACGCTCACCCTCGGTATCACCGGGGCCACCGTGGTCTTCGCAATCGTCGAGGCCGTTTTGTGGCGACCTCTGCCCTACGATGAGCCGTCGCGCCTCGTGGCCCTGTTCCGGCACGACCGCGGCCGGAAAGAAACCAGAAACCCGACGACGGCCGCGGATTTCGACGACTGGCGGCACAGCGAGAGCCTCCGCGATGTCACGGCGGCCCGCCCGTTCGATCCGATGCTCGATCGCGACGGCGTCGTCGTTCGCATCCAGGGGTTGAAGGCAACGGAGTCGCTCTTCACGCTCCTCGGGGTCGAGCCGCTCCTGGGACGTGTCTTCACCGGTGACGACGACGAGCGGGTGGTCGTTCTATCTCACGCGCTCTGGCGCCGCGATCTCGGCGGCGAGCCGAGCTGGATCGGCCGGAGCATTCGTCTCGACGGCGAAGAGTACCTCGTGCTCGGCGTCA
>DASPGQ010000455.1 GCA_035620555.1 Vicinamibacteria bacterium | reverse complement strand
CGTCGAATGCGGTATTCAGGGGATCCAGATGCTGGACTTCGATGCCGACTCGTGAACCGGTGAGGCGAGAAGCCCCGAACTCCTCCGATTCGATGACACGGACCAGCCTGAGGTAGCGCGAACGCTCCTGCGAGTAGGCGTCGCCTTGGGGCAGGAGGAGGGACCCGGCCATGACCATCAGAACGATGCGGTTTCGAAAGATGTCGATTGCGAGCGCTTGGTGTCGTCTCATGTCACCCAACCCTCCGTTTAGGAGTCGATAATGGAACCCTCAGGGGATCGGCACACGAGAGCCAGCAAACTGGATCCCTGGCCCGAGACGTCCCAAACCACGACGTCAGGCCTGTCGCAGGTTCTCAGTTAGGCGGGTTGGAGAGCGACCGAACTGCAACCGCACAGGTCACAGCATCAACCTCTAGTTTATACGAGGAACGCCCGGCAAAGTCAACCCCGTATTGACTTACGACGATCGAATCGACTCAGCAGGTGATGACAAATTCAGCCCACCCTGAAGGCGGATCGATTACGGGTCCCGCCACGGCATTCAGTACTAAAGAGCCTGTCGAGCGTTCGGACTAAGCGGTCGAGGAGTGTGATTCGCGAGCCAAGTCCTCATTCTCTCGATCGCGCTCGGCTCGATCCGCATCTGTTGGCTGACTGGCTCGGTCGTGCCCGTTTCGCCGGCCGAGACCCAACGGGTTGAAACGCAACATCCCGACGAGTGCTCGACGCGACTTCGGCCCCAGCGTCGCCAGGTGCAAAGCAGCGACGAGCTTCTCCGCCGTCGAAGTCAAGGTGCTCAAGACGCCGTCTCCGTTCGGAGGCTCCGGGTCCGCCGGACGGTCCTCCGAGCCCTCGGTATGAACGAGCCCACCATCTCCGAGCTCGACGTCGTTGAGAACGACGCCGGCGACCCGTCCGTTCTCGCCCGCGATCAGCTCCCTCGCTGCACCCACCATGTCGCTTCGCGAATATCCACTTCGAGTAACGAGCACTACCGAGTCGCATTTGCGAGCCAGGAGCTGCGAATCGAGAACGGGCAACAGGGGAGCCGAGTCGAGAACGACCAGATCGAACTCTTCGGCACATTGCTTCAGAAAGGCGTCCATCGCGGGAGACCCAAGAAGATTCGCCGGAGAGCTTGCAGCCGGCCCGGCGATCATGACGCTGAGCCCGGGGAGCTCGGTGCAGGGGACGACGCAATCCTCGAGGGACTTCGTACCCCGCAACACGCTACTCAAGCCCGCTCTACGCCCTACTTGAAACTCGTCCCGCAAGCTCGCACTGCGAAAGTTGGCGTCCACGAGGAGCACTTTCTTGCCGAGCTGACTCAGGGACGCGGCGAGATGGGTCGCGACGAACGTCTTGCCCTCGCCCTCGGTCGAAGAGGTCACCAGGACCGTTCTTTTTCTCTGTCCTGGCCGGAGCAATAACAAGGCAAGGAACTTCGCGCTCTCGCTCGAGGCCAACGATGCCGGACCCGGTCCCAATCCTGGGCGCGATACGTCACGCGGAAGGAACCCGAGATAGGGCAGACCCACACGCCGCCGGACGTCTTCCGCGGTAAAGAGGCTGGTATCCCTACCGTGGAAAAGGAAGGCGACTCCGACTCCGGTGACGAATCCAAGAATCGCACCTATCCCGAGGTTGATTCTGTGCTTGGGGCTGTAGCGGCGGGTGGGCACGAGCGCTTCGTCCACGACGCGAACCATCATCTGCTGTCTCTCGCCCAGGTCGGCGGAGAGGTCGGTGGCGCTCTGCCGCCTCAGCAGCTGCTCCAAGATCGCGCGCTCGTTGTCCAATTCGGCCTTCACTTGCCGGTAGTCGGCGGTTACCGTGTTCAGATCTCGCGTCCGTTGGCGCTGTTGCTCGAGATCGCTCTTCAGGAGAGCTTCTTCGTGAAGGGCCGCCTCGTAGGTAACCTTTGCCGCGGCAATCACCTGATCCGCCACTTCCCGAATTGCATCATCGAGTCGCTGTTCCACCATCTCCAGGGCTGCCCGAGTTCGTTGGATTTCGGGATAGCTCTCCTTGAACCTGCTGGAAAGCTCCGCATACTGACGCTGAAGATCCGCTCTCTCCCGCTTGAGACCCTGGATCGTGGGGTCGTTCAAGATATCGGGAAGGGACTCGGCATCCTTCTGCTGCAGGCTTCGGTAATGAGCCCATGCCTGGGCTCTCTCCGCTTGCACCTGGGTCAACCTCCTGGTCAGATCCAGTAGTTGCTGGTCGACGA
>DASPGQ010000454.1 GCA_035620555.1 Vicinamibacteria bacterium | reverse complement strand
GGACTCTCCCCCACGGCGATGGCGTCGATTCGACCGCCCGTGACTGCCGGGCCGATGGCCCGAAACGACAGGTCCTCGAACGGGGCAACGCCGAGCAGAATTGCGAGAATCACCGTGGGCATCGCTCAAGCCCTGCTTTCTGATGGCGAGAGAAAAAAGAAAAAACGATCTTGACGCCGTCGCATTTTTCGCATATGTTCTGCCCACACAGCCAAAAGGCGATCTAAGGCGGCCACGGCTGGCAGCACCGTCCTTGTGTGGTGGGGACGGAGTTCGAGGGGGGAGCCTCGCGCCAGGATCTCCTTTCTTGTGTTGGGAATGCTCGTCCCCACCGCGCCAAGGTCGACTCGCACCAAAGTCCCTTAACCTATCGCGAACGATATACGTATGGCAACTCAGCGGCTTGCGGCCATGAGCCCATATCGTCTCAACTTGCGATAGAGGCTCTGCCGGGAAAGCCCGAGGGCACGAGCGGCTCGGGTTCGATTTCCGCCGGTGCGGGCCAGTGCGTTTTCGAGAAAGTGCTTCTCGAAGTCGGCCGACTCGGATCTCAGGCTCCGAGGTGACGCCGCGCCCAGGTGTCGGGAAAGATGACGACCCTCGATGGTCCTCTCGCCCGCGGCCCGGAGCAATGCTTGGGTCATCTCGTTCTCGAGCTCCCGCACGTTCCCCGGCCATGGGAAATTTTGAAGCCGCTCTTCGGCCTCGCGCGAGACCGAGGGCACGGGCAAGCCGAATCGCTGCGCGGCCCGCGCCACGGCCTCGCGGGCCAAGGGAACGATGTCGTCCGGTCGCTCGCGGAGCGGCGGAATCTGGATGCGGGCCACCTTCAGCCGGAAGAACAGATCCTGCCGAAAACGGCCGACGGCGACTTGCTCGTCCAGGTCCTTGTGCGTCGCCGCGACGAGCCTGAAGTCCGAGCGTCTCAGGACGTTCTCCCCGAGCCTCCGATATTCGCGCTCCTGGAGAACCCGCAACAGGATGGTCTGCGCGCGGGCCGAGAGCTCCGCGACCTCGTCCAGAAAGAGCGTGCCGCCGTCCGCCTCCTCGAACAAGCCTCTCCGACCCTGCTGAGCGCCGGTGAAAGCCCCGCGCGCGTGCCCGAAGAGCTCCGTTTCCAGCAGCCCATCAGGAAGGGCGGCGGCATTCAGGGCACAAAAAGCGCGCCGGGCCCGCGGGCTTCCGCGGTGAAGCGCGCGCGCCACGAGCTCCTTGCCGGTGCCGCTCTCCCCTCCTATCAAGACCGTCACTTCCCCGAAGGGTGCGTAGGTCTCCACTAGCTCCAGAACCTCCCTCATTGCCGCGCTGACTGCGATGATACGCATCGGCTCCTCCCGTGCCCTCGTATCCGTAAGACGAGAAGTGGCGGCCGAACCCTCCTTACGGCCCGGGAACACGATAAGATGACGCCGATGAAGCTCGGACCCACGCTCGCCGAGATGACGAAGCCGTGGACCATCGAGCCGTCGGTGCGTGCCGAAGCGCTTGCGGTGAAGCGCATCGACCCTCTCGCGCCCGCGAACCTCTACAACATCACCTGGTACGACGCCGACGACCGGATTTGTCACTTCGTCGTGCCCCCGGAGCTGACCGGGGTAGACGCGCCCATCGTCGTCCTCTATGCGAAAGAATTCCCCACCGGAAGTCACAAGGTGGGCGCCGCTTACGCGGTCCTTGCCGAGCTCATCGTCGAGGGTGTCGTGTCGCCCGACCGCCATACCCTCGTCTGGCCGAGTACGGGTAACTACGGTGTTGGCGGTGCCTGGGTGGGCGGGAGGATGGGATGCCGGAGCGTCGTCGTCCTGCCCGAAGGCATGAGCGACGAGCGCTTCGAGCTCATCGAGAGCCTGGGCGCCGAAGTGGTGAGAACTCCGGGCACGGAGTCCAACGTCAAGGAAATCTACGACAAGACCCACGAGCTGGCAGCCGATCCATCCGTCAGAGTCCTGAATCAGTTCGAGGTCATGGGAAACTACCGCTTTCACTACGCCGTCACCGGGAACACCGTCATCGAGCTCGCCAAACGGCTGGAAGAGCAACGGATCGGCAACGCACGCATCGCGGCATTCGTCTCGGCCATGGGCAGCGCCGGAACGATCTCCGCCGGCGACCGCCTCAAGCAGGCGTGGCCCGATCTCAGGATCGTCGGCCTCGAGCCGATTCAGTGTCCGACGCTTTTCAACAACGGCCACGGCGCCCACGAGATCCAAGGCATCGGGGACAAGCACGTGACCTGGATCCACAACGTCTCCAATATGGACGCGCTCATGTGCGTCGACGACATGGACTGCGTCCGAGGATTGCAGCTCCTCACCGACGAGATCGGCGGGCGCGTTCTGCAAGATCGGCTCGGAATCTCACATGAGGCGACGGCGATGCTCGCGTCGATCTTCGGTATCAGCGGTGTCTGTAATCTGCTCGGCGCCATCAAGACCGCGAGATATTTTCGACTGGACAAGAAGGATGTGATCGTCACCGTGTGCACCGACGACATCGGACGTTATCGCAGCGTCATGACGTCGCTCACCAGGAAAGAAGGCGAGATGGACGAGTCGGTGGCGCTGGCGCGGCTCGAAAGCATCTTTCACGGCGCGGGTCTCGACTGGATCCAGGAGGGAACGGTTCCCAACCGTGACCGATGGCACAACCTCAAGTACTACACGTGGGTCGAGCAGCAAGGGAAGACCGTCGAAGAGCTCGACCCTCAGCGCGACCCCGAATGGTGGCTCTCCCATCAGGCCAAGATTCCCGAGCTCGACGAAGCCATCAAAGCTCGACGTTAGCTCGGGCCCCTCATCTAAACCGGTTCTACCGTAAGCCTTACTTCACCCCGAGCAGGCGCGGAAGGTCATCAGTCAGCGCCTCATCCGCTTCCGGCTGAGAAGCCCCGAACGCGATCACGGCGAGCTTTCCCCATTGGGCGAGCGGACCGACGTTGTAGAGAACGAAGCGCGGATCGCTTTCGATCGCTCGAAGGACGTCGCGGAATGGAGCGCCCACGAGCCCGGGATGAGCGACGTCCTGGGCCCGATAGGGCGGACGCGGTCGTCCCACGAGCCGGTCCACCAGCGACATCGGAATGCTCGTCCCGCCCCAGCGTCCGTTGCATTCGGTGAAGCGGATTTGCTCGCCATCGACCACCAGGAAGTCGAAGGAGCACCGCCCCACGTAGCCGAGATTCTGGAGCGCTTCGGCACATCGTAGCGACGCGCCCGTGAGCCTTCGATTCAGCGTCTTAGCGAGCGTGGAGGGACGGCTTCCCACGAAGATCTTCTCCTCGCCCTCGAGGATCTG
>DASPGQ010000453.1 GCA_035620555.1 Vicinamibacteria bacterium | reverse complement strand
CGTCGAATGGCCTCGAGAAAAAGACTCATTTGCGCGATGGCGCTCACGCCGAGAAACGGCATGCTGCCGTGGGCGACGCGGCCATGGGCGGTGACCTCGAACCAGTAGACCCCCCGATGGCCGACGCAGATTCGGTCAACTCCGAGGGGCTCAGGAATGATGACGTAGTCGGTGCGTTTCTTGGTGAGGCGCCCGGTCTCGCAGAGCCAGGCGACGCCCGCGTAGCCCCCGCTCTCCTCGTCGACGGTGCCGCTGAGCTCGACGCTTCCGCGAAGGCGGATTCCCGCCCGGCGAATGCACTCGACGGCATAAACGGCGGCGGCGATTCCCGCCTTCATGTCTGCCGTGCCCCGCCCGTAGATGCGGCCCGCGCGTACGATCCCGGCGAAGGGATCGAGAGTCCATCCATCTCCCGCGGGCACCACGTCGAGGTGACCGTTCAGATGGACGACCGGGCGCGTCTTTTCTCCGCGGAGAGCGCCAAAAACATTGACTCTGGGATGGGCCGTGCTGTGCTCGGGGCGGCCATCGGCGACGACGTAGTCCACCTCGAACCCGCAACTGGCGAGACGGCGCCCGAGCGTTTCCGCCGCCTCACGATAGAGGTTCCCCGGCGGATTGACGCTCGGGACGCGAACGAGCTCGGAAGTAAAATCGACGAGCTCGTCTCGAGCTTTCTCGATCTCTCGCCGAACCGCTTCGACCCGGTCCAAAGCTCAACGACCGAATAGGTAACGAACGCCGATCTGGATCTCGCGTCCGGGATAATACGCAACCGGAGTTCCAAAGTCGGGACCCGAGACCGAGTTGACGTTCAGTACGTTGGCCTGGTTCGTGAGGTTGAAGGCTTCCACCAGGATGCCGAAAGAGTGGTCGTTCGCTATGCGAAAGACCTTCTCCACGCGGAGATCGACGTTGAACAGAGGGTCGGTCCGGAAGTCGTTGCGCGGAACGCTCACGTCGCGTTGATCGACGAGCCCGTCGCCGTCCTGATCCGTGATCCCGCGCGGATTGAACGCCGCTCCGCTCTGCCAGTTCAGGATGCCGCTCACGTTGATGTCGCCGGGCAGATTGACCGAGCCGTTGGTGACGAAGATGTGAGGCGCGGAGAGGTTCGAGGGTCCGTAGTCGTTCTCAGGGTCGTTGTTGTCGCTGAAGCCCGAGCCTGCGGCGCCGGTGAGCAGATTGTCCCGAGCTCTCGAGCCGGTGTAGGAGATTCCGAACATGTAGCGATCGCTGAAGCGCTTGCGGACTTCGATCACGACGCCATCGTAGTCGATGCGACCGTCGTAGGTCACCTGGCTGATTCGCGGTCCTCCGTCGGTGGTCCGGCCGAAGTTGGGATCGCCGGGAGCTACGTCGTAGAGGTTGGTTATGCGGCGGGTGAGGAGGTCACGGCTTCGACGATGGACGTACGTCACCGAAAGGCTCAGATCGGGCGTGACCTGCCGGTCGACCCCGACGTTGAAGGCGCGGGTCCAGGGCGTTTTCGCCTCGGAGTAGCGCGATACGTCGCGGCTCAGAGCGAGCGGACCTCGGGGGAAGAAGGACAGCACTCCGTCGCCCACGATCGATCCGCCGGGAACGTCGAAGAACTCCCAGTCCGTCCCGGGATAAGTGGATTCGAGCAGCGCGACCGCTTCCTCGGGGCTGAGGCCCGAGAGCTGCTGAATGTTGTCCGCCGTCACGACCGGAGGTAGCGAAGGATCGGAGACGGCGATTCCCAGTAGCTCGTAGAGGGCGAGCGGGTTCGCACGGAGATCGTCGGCGAACGTCCGGTAGTTGGGATTCTCCGCCGGCGTTCTCCCTCCGCCACCGGTGGGAAAGCCGGAGGTGATTACGAGATCGATCAGAGAGTCGGTGTAGTCCACGCCCAGACGGGGAAGCGCCACGTCGAAAGCGGAACGGGTGAAGATCCCGCCGAGCTCGGGAACGGTGGCCGCGGCATTGAGGAGGTTCCGATCGAAGAAGATGCCAAAATTCGCCTTGACGACGGTGAGGTGCTCTGCACCGATGTCCCAGGCGAACCCGGCACGGGGAGCGAGATTGTTCTTGTCGTCTCCGAAGAGGCTGGACCAGTCGTACCGCAATCCCAGGTTGAGGGTGAGATCGGAGCGCGGCCGCCACTCGTCCTGGAAGAAGATCCCGATTCCGTTGTCTTTCATGTCGAGATCGAGGCTTCCATCGGGATTGGCGGAAAGGGTGAAGAACCGGGCCGCGGACTGCTCGAATCCGAACTGTTCGAAGAGCGCCCCCTGGATGTCGGCCGCGTTCGGAGCGAGAAAAGCCGCGGAGTACTCGACGTCGTTCGTGACCTCGTTGAAGCCCGTGAGGTCTGCCCGGGTCCAGTCCCAGCCGAGCTTGAACTGATGGTCTCCGTTCCACTGGTCCTTGAACAGGCTCAACGCCTGGCTGACCTGGAGACGACCGAGATTGCGCTCGAACTTACCTCCGAAGGGGGACCCCGTCTGGAGAAAGCCGCTCCGGAGAAGCACGAGCACGGGCTCGAGGCGCTCGTTCCGCTCGAGGTTGTTTCCACCCCGACCGTCGATGAAGCGGAAGTTCGTTTCGAGAAACGAGACGTCGTTGATGGTCCAGCTCTCGCGCGCGGTGAAGCCGGTCGACTCCCGCAGCTCGGTCCTCTCCGCGCTCGGCAGCGCGATGGTGCCGGCGATGGGGGAGCTGATCTCGCCGGATACGTCGTCCTTGGTGCGGTTCAACGAGAACGTGAGGCGATTGGACGGGTTGAGGTTCCAGTCGAGCTTGAACAGACCGGTGAACCCGTCGGTCTTGGGCCCGAGCCCGAAGTCCTCAACGCCCGACGGAGTCGCGAGGCCCTGCTGGACGAAGTCCGCGATCTGGGAGCGATCGATATTGACCCCCCGAGTCTCGTCGAGAACCTCGAACGAGCCGAAGAAGAAAGCTCGGTCCGCGGAAATCGGGCCCCCGAGCGTTCCGCCCCATTGCTGGCGCTCGAGCTTGGGGACTTCCTGATCGGGTACGTTCGAGGAGTCCAGGGCGTCGTCGCGGAAGAATCCGAAAGCGCTTCCTGACAACTGGTTGGTCCCCGAGCGGGTAATGATATTGACGACGCCGCCCTGGGCGCGGCCGAACTCCGCCTCGTAACCCGTAGTGATGACCTCGAACTCCTGAATCGAATCCTGGGTGTATCGCTGGAACGCGCCTCCGACGAGCGGATCGTTATTGTCGGCTCCGTCCACTACGTAGGAGACCGCCGAGCCGCGTTCTCCGAAGATCGAGACTTCCTGTCCCTGACTGCCTTCGGGGAGCGATTTGGCGCCGGGAACGAGCGTGATCAGGTCCTCGAAATTCCTCCCGTTGAGGGGAAGGGCGTCGATGGCATCGGTCGATACCCGGGAGGACACGTCGGCCCGGGTCGTCTCGACCTGCGGGGTCCTCGCGGAAACCTCCACGGTTTCCGATACCGCGGCCACTTCGAGCGTCACGTCGAGCGCGACCTCCTGATTAACGGCGACTTCGATCGCGCTGTGAACCGATGGATTGAACCCGGGAAGCTCGAATCGGACCGAGTAGAGTCCCGCCGGCAGCAGCGAGAGTCGATAGGCTCCGACGTCGTTGGTGACCGTGGCGAGGCTCTCACGTTGAAGAGCGGGGCTCGTGGCGATGACGGTCGCGCCGGGCAAGACGGCTCCGCTCGCGTCACGGACGACTCCGAAGATGGAGCCCGTGATCTGTGCTTCGAGCAGACGCGGTGTCGCGAAAACAAGCAACGAAACACCAATCGAGAGAGTGAGGGAAATCGCTCGACGAAACATGACCCGCCTCCTTGGGAGGAGGTTGCTATCACACACATGTAAGGTTGTCAAACTTTGCATAAATTTGATAGCATGCGCAGCGCTTGCGCAAGTCACGAGTTCCCGAGAGGCGAGTGAAACGAGCGAAGCCACCGCGTCGTGTTACCGGGGACAAGCCGCCGCGTTACCTGACCATTGGCCAGACCGCGCGGCTCCTCGGTCTGAGCCCCTCCACCCTTCGTCTCTGGGAGAACGCGGGGCTCGTGCGTCCCGCGCGCACGGACGGACGTTACCGCCTGTACGGTGTGAAGTCTCTCGAGCGGCTCAAGCGCATCCAGTACTTGCGGACGGCCAAGCATCTCAATATCGCGGCGATCCGCCATATTCTCGGAGAAGACTCGGGTGCCGCGCCCCCGGCGGTGGAGCCTCGGCTCGGCAACAAGCTCAGGCAGCTACGCCACCGACGCCGTTTGAAGCTTCACGAGGTCGCTTCCCGAGCCGAGATCTCTACGGGTTTTCTCAGTGCCATCGAGCGTTCTCGGGCGAACCCTTCGGTGGCTACGATCCACCGGCTCGCCGGAGTACTCGGCGTGAACGTCCACCAGCTGTTCGATCACCAGAAGGCGACGAAACGCGTCGTGCATCCGAACGAGCGCCGCGTCTACCGTCCGCAGCCTGGAGTGCGGGTCGAGTTCCTGGCGACGAGCACGACTGCCCTCAAGTCCATGCTCTTCCGCGTCGCACCCGGCGCGGGGAGCGAAGGCACCTACTTTCACGACGGGGAGGAGTTTCTCTATGTCCTCGAGGGACGGCTCGAGATATGGTTGGACGAGATGGATCGCTACGTGCTCGAGCCGGGAGACACTCTCTCGTTTCAGAGCTCTTACGGACATCGCTGGCTCAACCCATCGAAGACGGCGGAGGCGGTCCTCATCTGGGTCAACACGACGCCGCCGATGGAATGAACGGAGAGAACTGATGAGCAGATTGGCTGCGTTCTTGATCGTGCCTTTGACCATCGGGTTCGGGGCGCGTTCGTTTGGACAGGGGGGATTGACCGCCGTCGAAGGAATCCGCGTCGGGCATCACACTTTATCGGAGGCCCCGACGGGCTGCACGGTGGTTCTCGCGGGAACGGGAGCGTTGGCCGCCGTCGACGTGCGCGGTGGCGCTCCAGGAACGCGCGAGACCGATCTCCTGAGCCCGGAGAACATGGTCCAGGAAGCTCACGCCATCGTCCTCTCGGGCGGAAGCGCTTTCGGACTCGACGCCGCCACCGGAGTCATGCGTTATCTGGAGGAGAAAGGTATCGGCTTCGACGTGGGGGTCGCCAAGGTGCCGATCGTGCCGGCCGCAATTCTTTTCGACCTCGGGTTGAGCGCGAAAGCCGGCGTGCGGCCGGGGGCGGACTGCGGGTACAAGGCGGCTGCGGCCGCGGGCACGGGACCGATTGCGGAAGGAAGCGTTGGTGCGGGGGCCGGCGCGACGGTGGGAAAGCTCGGTGGACCGGGAATGGCGATGAAGGGGGGTATCGGCACTTGGTCCTTCAGTCTCGGCGACGGGCTCGTGGTCGCCGCCCTCATCGCTGTCAACTCCGTGGGGGACGTCATCGACCCGGACAGCGGCCGAATCGTGGCGGGCGTGCGCAAGCCGGATGGAGGCTTCGCCGACGCCCGCGAGATGCTCCGTGCGGGCCTGCCGACGCGGGACCGCCGCGGCGAGAACACGACCATCGGCGTCGTCGCGACGAACGCCCGGCTGAGTCAAGCTCAAGCGACCAAAGTTGCCCAGATGGCACAAGACGGTCTCGCCCGCACGATCTATCCCGTGCACACGCCCGTCGACGGCGACACGATATTCGTCCTCGCCACTGGTACTTTGGAGGGCGACGTCAATCTGCTCTCCGTCGGCGCGCTCGCCGCGGACGCGACCGCCCAGGCCGTGCTGCGCGCGGTGCGCGAAGCAGAGGGGGTCGCCGGCTTTCCGTCGGTGCGCGACCTCGAGGCGAAGGGAGTCAAAGAGTGAGCCGCGAATCCGTATTCCGCCTCGACGGGCGAGTGGTAGCCGTAATCGGCGCCGGATCGGGAATCGGTGAAGCGATCGCGCTCGGCTGCGCGCGGCAAGGCGCTACGACGATCTGTCTCGACGTCGACGAGAAGGCGGCGCGACGGGTTGCCGATGCCGTCGCCTCCGAGGGAGCTCGAGCGGACGCGGCGGCGGTCGACGTGCGAGAGAAAGCTGATGTCGCGAGCCGGCTCGGCGCGGCGCGTGAGACGCATGGGCGACTCGACGGGGTCGTGACCACGCCGGGGATCAACTTTCGCAAGCCGCTTCTCTCCTATACCGAAGACGAGTTCGACAAGGTCGTGAGCTTGAATCTCAAAGGGACCTTTCACGTTCTTCAAGTCGCGGGAGAGATTCTGGGAGCGCAAGGCAACGGAAGCATCGTGGCCTTGTCCTCGATCCGCTCGCAGGTCGTGGAGCCGGGACAATCGGTCTACGCGATGACCAAGGCGGGAATCGTGCAGCTGGTACGGACGCTCGCAGCGGAGCTGGGGCCCAAGGGGGTCCGCGTCAACGCCGTCGCTCCCGGCGTGGTCGAGACGCCGCTGACCGCGCCCATCAAGGCGAACGAGCGCTGGTACCGTGCCTACGCTGATAAGAACGTTCTCAAGCGGTGGGCGAGGGCAGACGAGCTCGCCGGGCCGACGGTTTTCCTTCTCTCGGATGCGGCCAGCTACGTAACGGGATCAGTTCTCTTCGTCGACGGAGGATGGACGGCTGCTGACGGCCGTTTCGATCCCCCGGGGATGTAACGAGTACCGAAGTAGGATGTAATACTATCAACACCGAATGCCGGCCATCCGAGTCATTACTACCGCATGAGCTCGGCAAGTGCCTGTGCGGGCGACACGACTTTTACGCCTCCAAGACGCTTACCGTAGAATCTGCCGAAGTGTGTCCGGTCCCCGGTGACCAGCCTATCTGCTTTCGCCTGGACAGCCGCGGCTAGAATCGGAGCATCCTCAGGCGGTAATGATTGCGCGAGCGCCCAGGCAACCCTTTCCGGCGTCGCCTCAGCCGTTACGCGAAGTTCTGGGATGATTGATTCCAAATCCCGCAACCGTTCGGGATACTTGAGCTGAATGTTTCGTCGCGCCTCCTCGAGAGCGTGAGGAGAGGTCAGCAGCTGGCACCGACCTCGTTGCGCCAACAGGAAAATCGCTCCGGCTCGACCGGCGGTGGAGTACGCGGCGCTGAAGACGACGTTGGCGTCAAGGAAGAGGCCTATCATTTACGGATGAGAGCCTTCAGCTTTGCTGCCTCCTTTCGGGACATGCGATCGGCCTCCTGGAATTCCTTCAGCCGTTTTTCGTCATAGATTTCCAACGGATATACACCAGCCTGACGGAGCCGAATCGCCCCGTCCGGTGTGGTCTCTAGAATCAGGAGCGCTTCACCTTCTATTCCCAGTCGTTTCAGAACGTTCTTGGGAATGGAGAGCTGCCCTTTCTTTCCCAGCTTGACCAGTTCCATAACCCCACCATACAGGAGTTTACAGAAACCGGCAAGCCGGATTCCGGATTGCCGCAAAAAATGACTCTAGGCGTGGTTCTTTGTCAAGGGCGTGTGGGCCAGGCGACGAAGAGGCATATTCCCTCCCGACCGGCCGTGACGCTGAGCGGTCGAGCACAGGGTGGGACTAGAAACTGATCAGGCGAGTCTACGCATCGGGTTCGGCCCCGTCAACCGAACGACTGACCGTCTCGAGCAAGTGCTAGTAAGCGGAGCCCCGATGCTCGGCGGCAATCATAAAGACGATTCTTTCCTCATCGTCGATCTCATAGAAGAAACGCCAGGCCCCGATACGATATCTCCATGTGTCCGGAGAGTAGCCTTTGAGCTTTCGAATGTTGGGACCGAAATGGGGGTGCTGCCTGAGCCGTGGATAGACGACTTGCTTGAGCTTTGCTACCACTTGGCGCTGGCCAGATCTCGCAATCGTCCGTAGGTCGTTGGCGAACTGATCGGTCTCGAAAATCCGGTAGTCACTCGACAAATCGGCCCTTCCGACGGCGCGCCTGCTTCGATCCGACCTTCAGTCTTTCGAGGAGTCGTTCGTTGCCCCGAATCTCGGCCATCTCGGCATCGTCGACGAACTGCTGCTCTCGGATCCTCGCGAGCGCAGCGGTCTCGATGAGGTTGGACAAAGGCCGGTTCTCGGCCTCGGCCGCCTCGCGCAGCTCCTCGTAGACTTCGTCATCGAGTCTCAAGGTTACCGTCTTGGCCACGTGAATTCTCCTGCGTTCGCCTGTATTCTATCATGTTCACGACCATCACAATCGACGTGGAGGGGTCTATGATGGTCTCAAAGAAGTCATCGCTCCGAGAAAAGTCAGCCGAGTGAAAGAGGCTTCGTTGGTCCGCTTTGCGTAAGGCTCGGATCTCAGCGGTCATCGAACAGGCGCTTCATCTCCTTGGTCGGCTTTCGCGGACGCGTCATCGCGTCACGCACTCTCCGCGCGCTTCCGGCGGTCAGTACCGAGCGAGCGGGCACGACGACATCTGCGGGAAGCTCCTCTAAAGCTTCGAGGTGCTGCAACAACGCATCTTCGATGACCCGTGCCCGCGTTTGACCCGTGCGGCGGACGAACCGGTCGAGGCGCTCTTTCGTTTCTTCGGAAACATGCGCAGATATACGAGTCGTGCCCATGAATCTAGCTGCTCCATTCTTGTACAGACTATTGTCGAAACAAGGTCCGTCCGTAAGAATCGCTCTCCCACCCTAAGTCGCTGTCAGCGTCTTCTCCAGCTCGGCAGGCGTCCCGGAGTCCAGGGTGCGCCGGCGGCGTCGAGCTTCTGCTCGAGCGCTCTGACGTCGGTGTCGATGAGCGTCCGCAGATCCTCGAGCACGGGCTCGAAGGCGTCGGCGGCGATACGGTAGTTGGCTCGGCTGGTCTCGGTTGGCGCCGAAGTCGATTGCCACTGTGCCGATACGATGTCCTGGACCCTCTCGACGATCGCGAGCGGCGCAGGTTCGGAGCGCGAACCGATCGTGTAGTCACCCGATAGAGCCACAGCGATCGCGTAGAGCCGGTCCTCGAGAGCGCGTGCCTCGTCGAGCAACGAGGGGTCGGCTTCGGGCGCCTGGAGGATGGCTTTTTCGATGTAATCCAGCCGCTCGCGCGTGCTCTCGACGGCACGCGCGGCGCCGAGCACGGCACGCTGAAGGGCAGCGGTCTCCTGTTGAAAGGCCAGAAGGGCAGCCTTGTCCTCGGCAGGTAGAGTCGCAGTGCCGAGCGCTACCGTCTCGAAGCGCTGCGGCTCTCCGAGTGGTGTGACGACCCCTTCGACGCGCTTCGACAGCGAAACCTCGTACGTGCCCGGCACCACCATCGGCCCTTGCGGCGGGGAGGCGAACGGGTTGTCGGGAGGGATCTCCTTCAGCCTCGTGGGACGCGAGTCGGGAAACCGAAGGTCCCAGGCGATGCGGTGAAAGCCCTTCGACATGGGTCCTTCGAGCCGTCGCACGACGTTGCCTTCGTCGTCGCGCACCGTCAGGAAGATCGCTGGCTCGGTTTCGCGGTCCTCGGCCCGAAGCGCGTCCCAGTTCGGGTAGCGGATCGTCCCGCCCTCGCCCTCGATACGTTTTTCTTCCTCCTGGCGCCTCTTCTTGCGCGTCTGCAGCTCGTCCCTGAGGTAATAAGTAAAGACGGCTCCGAAGGGAGGGTTGTCCGCGGTATAGAACGAATCGCCCTGGAACGACTTGCCGCGCAAGCCGAGCGGCGTGGACTCCATGTACATCCAGGCGCGCTTGACGGGGAAGACGAGTGCCTCGCTTCGGAGCGAATCGGCACTGACGCGCCGGAGGGGCGAGTAATCATCCAGTATGTAGAAGCCGCGGCCGAAAGTGCCGAGGACGAGGTCGTTCTCACGACGCTGGATCGCGATGTCACGCACGGAGATCGTCGGCAGACCTCCGCTGAGCTCGGTCCAGTGCGCGCCCCCATCGACGGTGACATAAACGCCGAACTCCGTTCCGGCAAAAAGAAGGTTCGGGTTCTGATGATCCTCGACCACGGTGTAGACGGGACCATTCTCGGGAAGATTGCCGCTGATGGATACGAAATTCGAGCCGCGGTCGGTGCTCTTGAACACGTACGGCTTGAAATCGCCCATCTTGTGATTGTCGAACGCGGCGTAGAGAGTATCGGTGTCGTGAAGCGAGGCCGCGACCCGACTGACATAGGTTCGTTCCGGAACTTCTCGCGGAAGCTCGGTACGGAACCAGTCGGCACCGCCGTTAGCCGTCACCTGGATGAGCCCGTCGTCCGTGCCAACGTAGATGAGGCCCTCGAGGAGAGGGGATTCGGAGAGCGAGACGATGCTTCCGTACATCGAGGTCGAGTTGTTCTTGGCAACGGCATCGACGCTCCAGACCTTGCCCATCACTTCGAGAGCGTTCCGATCGATGCCGGCGCTCAGATCGGGACTCACCGGCCGCCAGGAATCGCCGCGGTCATCGCTTCGAAACAAACGATTGGCGGCGAAGTAGAGCCTGGTCGGCGAATGGGGACTGATGATGATAGGAGAATCCCAGTTCCATTTGAGCTCGCTCTCACCGGCGCCGGGTTGGGGTTGGATGAAGATCTCCTCACCGCTCTTTCGATCGAAACGCACGAGCCCGCCGTGCTGGGATTGCGCGTAGAGGATGTCCGGATTCTCGGGGTCGATGACCGTTTCGAAGCCGTCACCCCCTCGGGTTACGAACCAGTCGGCGTTGGTGATGCCGTGTGCCGTCGTGGTGCGCGAGGGACCGCCAAGACTGAAGTTGTCCTGCGTTCCGCCGTAAACGTTGTAGAAAGGCGCGTCGTTGTCGACCTCGACGCGATAGAACTGGGTGATGGGAAGATTGGCCTTGAAATGCCAGGTCGCGCCTCGATCGAAGCTCTCGTAGACACCCCCATCGCAGCCCGCAAGGAGATAATCCGTGTCGTCGGGATCGATGTAGAGCGCGTGGTTGTCGACGTGCTTGAAGTTCTCGCCCACTCGCGCGAACGTCTTGCCGCCGTCCTCGCTTACCATCATCCACGTATCCATGGAATAGACCCGCTCCGCTCTGAGGGGATCGGCAACGAGCTCTTGATAGTACTGCGGGCTTCCACTCACGTGGTCGCCCCGCTTCTCCCAATTCCACCCACCGTCGAGCGACCGATAGACTCCACCCTTGTCCTCGGTGGCTTCGATGATGGCGTAAATCACGTCTGGCTCGGCGGGTGACTGAGCGAGGCCGATGCGGCCCACATCGCCCGTGGGCAGACCTTTCGTGACCTTCGCCCAGCTCGCGCCGGCATCCGTGGACTTGTAGATGGCGGATTCGGGTCCGCCGTCGATGAGCGTCCAGACATGACGGCGCCGCTGATAGGACGCGGCGACGAGCACGTCGGGGTTGCGGGGATCCATCTCGACATCGGTGACGCCGGTGTCCGCGCTGATCTCGAGGACCGGACTCCAGGTTTCGCCGCCGTCGGTCGTCTTATAGAGGCCGCGCTCGCCCCCGGATCGCCAGAGAGGACCCTGTGAAGCCACGTAGACCGTCTTCGAATCGCGCGGGTCGACGACGATCTTCGCGATGTGCTCGGACGTTTGGAGTCCCATGTTCTTCCAGCTCTTGCCGCCATCGAGCGATTTGTAGACGCCATCGCCGTAGGAGACGCTCCGCTGGCTGTTGTTCTCGCCGGTTCCGACCCAGACGACCAGGGGATCGTTGGGATCGATCGTGATGCAACCGATCGAATAGGAGGGCTGGTCGTCGAAGATCGGCGTCCAGGTCGTGCCCGAATTCGTCGTCTTCCACACACCTCCGGAGGCTGCCGCAACGTAGTAAGTCTTGCGATCCGTCGGATGGACCGCGATGTCCACGATCCGGCCCGATGTGAGGGCGGGGCCGATGGAGCGGAAGCGCAACCCGTCAAAGGTCGACGAGGTCATGGGATCGTCGGCGGGTTGCTGGGCCAGTGCGAGCGCGAGCGTAATCGCTGAGATCAAGTGGGTCCTCCTGTCAAAACGAGCTCTCGGGAGGTCTGAAGGAGCTCCGTTTTTTCTCGAATACCGTAGGTCAAAGGCAGCTGTGCGACGCCGAGGAGCCGCCGCATGATCTCGACGCCGGCAAATCCCCGGACTAGAGAAGTGAAACGCCGATCCCCGTAAGCGTGCAAGACTGCATCGCGAAGCGATTGTGGTTGGCGCGCGAGACAGAGGTGCGCCAAAAAGACACCCAAGTCGAAGCTTCGTTCGCCGAGAAAGCAGAACTCAGGATCGATGACACGAATGCCTGACGGGGTCCGAAGCCAGCTTCCGGGAAAGTAATCTCCATGCACCAAGTGCTCCCCGTCGGCGAGATAGAGTTTGCCGAGCTCCTCGACGTGGCCCAGGTAATCGGAGTCGCGTTTGAGGGAGAGCGCGACATCGCCAAGGCCAGGCGTGATGGCATCGAGGTCGAGGCCGTTGTCCTCGACCAGCGGCAGTTCAAAGATGTGGTGGTGGTTGAGCGCGCGCATTTCGCGGTTGGCGAAGACTTGTTTCCGCTCGCTCTCGAGCGCCTCGAATGGCTCGTGCAGCGTCGCGGCATAGCTCAAGAGCTCTCCCAGCTCCCTTTCTGCCAACGTCGCCCCGCCATAGAGATCGGTAAAGTCCTGGGCTTCGCCCAGATCCTCGAGCACGACGACACGCGCTTTCCGATCGGCACCCAGGAGCTTGGGCATCGCGTCGCGCAGGCGCGGACGTGTCGAGACCGTCTCGTAGAACGCGATCTCGACCAGAGCACGATCCGGGGGAGCCGCAATCTGGGGATATTTCTCGACCCATGGTCTCGCCTGCTTCAGGATGAAGGTGCGCTCGGTGGTGGCGAGTCGAAGGGTCAAGTTCATGTTGCCCTCGCCTGCCCGGGTGATCGAGACGAGGGCTTCTCGATCGCCGAGAAACCCTTCCTCTCGAGCGTAGCGTTCGAGGCCGGCGACGTCCGCCGGCTCCACGAGAAATTCAATGCGGTCAGGTTGCTTCGAGCTCTGCACCGGAGCGAGATTCTAGCGTTTGAGAGCAGGTGGCGCGAGGGTGGCGAGTTGGGTGTAATTAAGATAACTTCCCTGGACGTGCCTGTCGCGCCGCGTGCGATCCCTCGGCTCGTCGTGTCGGTCTTGTGCCTCGTGCCCGGAGCGCTGGCGCAGGACGAGGGTGGCAAAAACTCGACGACACCGCCGGTGGTCATCCATGGACCGCCACCACCAGAACCTCCCGCCGTTCTGTCACGCGACGACCGTGGCCGCGTCACCATTCGGGCCACCCGCATCGCCGAGCCCATCGTGCTCGACGGGAAGCTGGACGAGCTCCTCTACCGCCAGGTCCCGCCGGTGAACGGCTTCGTCCAGCAGGAGCCCAACGAGGGTGCCCCCGCGACCGAGGACACGGACGCCTGGATCTTCTTCGATGACGAAAACGTCTATATCTCGGCGCGATGCTGGGACAGCCATCCCGAACGGATGATCGCCAACGAGATGCGGCGGGATCATCGGAACATCTTCCAGAACGAGAATTTCACGATTGTCCTCGATACCTTCTACGACCGGCGCAACGGGTTCTTCTTTCAGACGAACCCGCTCGGGGCTTTACGCGATCAAGAAGTGGGTGACGAAGGCAACCAGAACAACAATGACTGGAACACGGTGTGGCACGTCAGAGCGAGCAAATTCGATCGCGGCTGGGTGCTGGAGGTCGCGATCCCTTTCAAATCGCTGCGCTACAAGGAGGGTCGTGACCAGATCTGGGGAATCAATCTCAAGCGCTCGGTCCGATGGAAGAACGAAGAGAGCTTCATTTCCCCGGTGGCCGCCTCCCACCGGTTCCGCGGTGTCTATCGTTTCTCCGAGGCG
>DASPGQ010000452.1 GCA_035620555.1 Vicinamibacteria bacterium | reverse complement strand
AATCGTCTCCGCCGGCGTCGAGGCCGAGGACCCGGTCCGCCACCCCGTCGAGCGCGGTCAGAAACAGCGCCGGCGTATTGATGCCGGCGCCGCGCAATGCCTTGACTATCGCTACGCCGTCCAGTCCGGGCAACATGCGGTCGACGATGAGCGCGTCGTAGCTACCGTCCATGGCGAGCTGCAGGCCCTCCGGCCCCGTGCCGGCGCAGTCGGCAGTGTGCCCGCTGCGCGTCAGGCCCTCTGCGACGAAGGAGGCGGTTTGGGCATCGTCCTCGATCACCAGCACCTTCATGGGGCGCACCCCTCCTGCCGGGTCCAGGAAGCGGACATACTCTCGGCGCTGACCGAGAAGGTCAGTGTGTCGCATTGGGGCCGGCCTGCCTATCACCCGATCAGCGTGTCCTCAGCGAGGCCGAGACCCGCCGCGATCTGCTGAATTGCGGCGGCATCGAGTGGGCCGTCGCTTACCGCCAGCACGAGATCGTCGTAGTCGCCATCGTATTGCGGATCGGTCACGCGCCGATCCTCGAAGCCCAGCAACGTCACCGCCTCGTCCTCCCAGTCGAGATCGACTGCCTGGAGACCGCCGGCCGGATTGAGAAGATTGATGCCGTCGGAGCTTCCGTCGAGTGCATGAAAGATCTGCAGCGGCAGCGGCAGGACCTCTTCCTCGCCATCGAACTCGGGCAGGTTGACCGGGGCCTCGAAGGACAGCGCGCCGTCGCTCACCAGCGGCGCGCCGCCATCGCCAAGGGTGGCCGAGCTCAAGGTGAAGAAGTTGGTGAAGACCAAGCCGCCGTCCGAGAACTCCGACAGATCCAGGCCCACCTCGTCCAGTGCGCCCCCCTCGGGCACGATGAAGAGGCCGAGGCCTTCCTTTCTGGACAGCTCGAACGAGGCAGAAGCGTCCTCTGCCGTGAGGCTCTCGGTGCTGGAGAATAGGATGCTGCCCTCGCCGATCTCGCCGGTGCCCTGGTTGAAACCGTAGGCGCCGACACTATGGTCGCCATCGGCCGCGATGACGGTGACGTACGTGGTCGATCCCTTACCGACAAAGTCCGAGGCCTCCGCTTCCTTGAGATTGTCGGCGACCTGATCCAGATCCCGGATCCCAACGAGGTCGACCGTGAGGTCCACCTGGAACGTTCCGTTGGGTTTCTGGGACAGCTCTTCCGTTCTCACATTCCCGATCCCTGGCGCGAAATACTTGAAGTCGGCCACTTCCGGTTCGAGAGCGGTCGTCTCGAGGGTCCGCAGGACATCGGCGACGGGATCGGGGCCAAGCGCGTCGATCTGCACCTCATCGGTGAGACTCTTGACCTCCGATACGTCTTCCGCGACGCCTGGCGCGAATTCTTGGAAGACCGTGTCGCCCGACTCCAAGAAGTCCTGCAGATTCGCCGCATTCGGCATGATGAACCCAGGTTGCGCCGTGACGGTCGGATCGACCTCCGGATCGACCACCACGCCGGCCTCCCATGATCCGTCCGTAACGGTTTCCACGTAGACGCCGTTGTCGTCGTACTCGAAGGCGAAGGTCAACTCTCCCAGGTACCAGACGTTCCCGAACTTGTCCTGCGCGTACCAATCCACGGTGTCCTCGACGAGGACGCCGTCGACATAGGCGGTGTCGCGAACGATCGTCGTGGTCACGCCCGCGATCTTGCGGGTCTCGAAGGTGGTGAAGACGTCGTTGCTTTCGATCTCGTGATCCTTCGTCTCGCCGCTGTAGCTCAGGATGGTGCCGGGCTGAAGCGGAAAATATGGATTGTCGACCGGCTCACCATGCTTGAAATCCAATTTGTCGAATTCGGGAAGAATGGTCGCCATTGCTCGCCCTCCACCGTGCTGCATCACCCGGCGACAGAATCGGCTCTCATTACCGGGGCTGTCCCTCACCGCGTTTCGTGCGCCAATTGAGAGCACATCGGGCTTGTCCCGGCTTTGTCGCGAAGTTTACTTTTTCGTAAACTTGGATAGTGGCTCTCTAAGCGTCAGAGCCCGATCTCGACCTCGATGCGCGCGAAGATCGCGTCATCGCCATCGTCGAAGGCGCGGCCAGGCATGAAATAGCCAAGAAAACCATTCACCTGGAGCTTCTCCCGAGGCCGGAAACCGAGCACGAGATCGATCTCGCTGCCGAGCCGTCGGCTTTCGCCATTTGGTTCGGAATTGAAGGCAGAGTCGTGCAGGTCCTCGGACGCCACGTCCTGGACGTATGAGTGATAGATCAGATCCATCGAAAGATTTGG
>DASPGQ010000451.1 GCA_035620555.1 Vicinamibacteria bacterium | reverse complement strand
CCGCGGCAGGCCCATCGACGCCGCGAAACGAACGAAACGACCGTCGAGGCGCGGCTCGTACTCGACGGCGCGGGCAATGCCTCGGTCGATACCGGGATCGGGTTTCTCGATCACATGCTCGAGCTCGTCGCGCTTCACGGTCGGTTCGACCTGGAGGTCCAGGCCAAGGGCGACCTCGACGTCGACACCCATCACACCGTCGAGGACGTCGGTCTCGTGATTGGCGAATGCCTCCTTCAGGCGCTCGACCAAAAAGCGGGTATCCGCCGTTTCGGCGTTTCCTACGTGCCGCTCGACGAAGCCCTCAGCCGGGTCGTCGTCGATCTCTCCGGCCGCCCCTTCCTCGACTTCCACGTGGCTTTCCCCACGGAGCGCGTGGGCGCGTTTCCGACCGAGCTGTTCGAGGATTTCTTTCGCGCCCTCTCGGATCGCGCGCGGCTGACGCTGCACGTCGATCTCCTGCGGGGACGAAACAGTCATCACATCGCCGAGACGATCTTCAAGGCCTTCGCCCGATCGCTCGCTGAAGCCGTCGCTCGTTCGGAGAGCCGAGCAGTTCCCTCGACGAAGGGTACTTTGTCCGAATGAGGGTCGTGCTCGTCGATTACGGCGTGGGCAATCTCGGCAGTGTGCGACGGGCTTTCTCCCGGATTGGCGTTCAGACCACGATCTCGAGCGATCCCGCGACGGTCGAGAGCGCCCGATGGCTCGTGCTCCCGGGCGTCGGTCACTTCGGCGAGTCGATGAAGAACTTGCGGGGGCGTGGCCTCGAGCGCGCATTGCGGGAAGCTCTGTCCCGGGGCGCGCGGCTTCTGGGAATATGCGTCGGCTTTCAGATGCTCTTCGAATCGAGTGAGGAAGCGCCCGGCGTCGAAGGTCTCGGTCTTCTCCCGGGTGAAGTCAAGCGTTTCCCCGACGGGGTTCTCTCCCCGCATATCGGATGGAATCAGCTCGAGTCGGTCCGTGCCTCCGGACTTCTGAGCGAGATCGCGGAAGGGGACTTCTTCTACTTCCTTCACTCCTACTACGTCGCGCCGCGCCTTCCAGAGATTGTCTGGGCGATGACCGACTATGGTCTGTCTTTTTCCAGCGTCGCGGGCCAGGGAGCGGTTTGCGGAATCCAATTCCATCCGGAGAAGAGCCAACACCTCGGTCTGAAAGTGCTCGCTAACTTTCTGGGGGCATCGTGAGGCTCATCCCCGCCGTCGATCTTCGCCGGGGTCGCGTCGTCCGGCTCCGGCAGGGAAGAGACGGCTCGGAGGAGATCTACGACCTGACGCCCGTCGAGGCCGCTCGGAGCTGGGAGTCACAGGGGGCCAGCTGGCTCCATGTCGTGGATCTGGACGCGGCGTTCGGTGAAGGGCGCCAGCGCGAGCCGGTCGCCGCGATCGTGAAGGCCGTGGACATCCCCGTCCAGCTCGGCGGGGGAGTCCGTAGCGACGAAGATTTCGTCGAGCTCGACGGGATCGGCGTATCCAGAATCATCTTCGGGACGGCGGCGGTCGAAAGACCCGACGTCGTGGAGAGAGCGCTTTCGCGGGCCGCCGACAAAGTCGTCATCGGAGTCGACGTCAAAGGGGGCCGTCTCGCCGTGCGAGGGTGGAAGCAAATGGTGAGTGACGACCCGGACGCATTCGGCCGAAAGTGGCGCGATCGGGGCGTACACCGCTTCGTCTTCACCGACGTCTCTCGCGACGGCGATCTGTCCGGGGTAAACCTCGAGGCGACGGCCGCGTTTGCTCGAGCTACCGACGGAGGGGTCGTCGCATCGGGTGGTGTCGGAACGCTCGAGCACCTGTCCGCGGTGCGAGGCCTTCCGGGCATCGAGGGCGTCATCGTCGGCCGGGCCCTGTACCAGGGAGCCTTCTCCTTCGACGAGGCGCAATCGATCCTCGCGGGCCCCGTCGAGAAGCTCTAACGCCGGGCATGCTCGCGAAGCGTATCATTCCGTGCCTCGACGTCGACCGCGGTCGCGTCGTCAAAGGCGTGAGGTTCGTCGGCATCGTGGATGCCGGCGACCCGGTCGAGGCGGCGGAGCTTTACGACGCGGAAGGGGCCGATGAGCTCGTCTTCCTCGACATAACGGCTTCCCACGAGGCGCGCGACATTCAGAGGACGATGGTGGAGAGAGTCGCCGAGAGACTCACCATTCCTTTTACCGTGGGAGGGGGGATTCGGTCTCCCGACGACATGCGCGACATGCTTCTCGCGGGCGCCGACAAGGTCACGGTGAACACGGCCGCGGTGCGAAGCCCGGAGCTTCTCTCCGCGGGAGCGAGCCGCTTCGGACGGCAGTGCGTAGTACTGGCCATCGATGCGAAACGCAACTCCGGGGGGGGATTCGAAGTATTCGTCGAGGGCGGACGCGCTCCGACGGGGCTCGACGCCGTCGACTGGGCGCGGAGAGCCGAGCGTCTGGGCGCGGGTGAGATCCTGCTGACCAGCATGGATCGCGACGGCACCGAGCTGGGTTACGATATCGAACTTACGAGACGAGTCGCCGAAGCCGTGAGGATTCCTGTCATTGCTTCGGGCGGCTGCGGGAAGCTGGAGCACATGGCGGACGCCCTGACGAGAGCCAATGCCAGCGCCGTTCTCGCCGCTTCGATATTTCATTTCGGCGTCTATCGAATGTCCGAGGTGAAAGAGTACCTCCGGCGGGAGGGGATATGCGTTCGCTGAGCTTCGACGAAAGCGGGCTGATTCCCGCCATCGTTCAGGACGCGGATGGAGATGCCGTTCTCATGCTCGGCTACATGAGCGCCGACAGCCTGGCGAAGACGCTCGAGACCGGGGAAGTTCATTTCTGGTCGCGAAGCCGCGGTAGGATCTGGCGAAAGGGCGAGACGTCGGGAAACGTCCTGCGTGCTCGGGAAATCCTCGTCGACTGCGATCTCGACTGCTTGCTCGTTCGAGCCGTGCCTCTGGGACCGACCTGTCACACGGGCGCGAGGAGCTGTTTCTTCGAACGGATCGATGGCTCCGCTCGCACCTCGTCCTCTCTCGGCGATCTGGTCGGAAGACTCGTCCGGACGATTCGCGATCGCGCCCGATCGCGCCCCGAAGGCTCGTACACGGCGAAGCTCTTGGAATCGGGTGTCGAGCGCGTGGCGCAGAAGGTGGGTGAGGAGGCCACCGAGGTCGTGATCGCGGCAGCCAAGACGAGCCGAGACGCATTGGCCGAGGAGTCCGCCGATCTCCTGTACCATCTTCTCGTCCTCTGGCAAGCCGTCGGCGTGACGCCGGAAGACGTGGCCGGCGTGCTCGAAACTCGCCACTCGGGGAGGAAACCGTGATTGGTCGCAACACGTTGATCATCGACGCCGACGATACCCTCTGGGAGAACAATATCCATTTCGAGGAAGCGGGAGAACGGTTTCTGGATCTGGTCGTGGAGCGGGGCGGGGAGCGCGAGACCGCGAAGGAATTGTTGATGCGTATCGAGCGCCGCAATGTCCCGGTACACGGTTATGGCACGCGCGGGTTCACGCGCTCGATGATGGACGCTCTCGAGGAAGTCACCGGACGCTCGGCATCCGCAGAGGATCGCGAGCGCATCCTCGCCCTGGGAGCGGAAGTGAGGAGGATGCCCATCCAGTTCTTGCCCGGGGTCATGCGCACCCTTCCGATACTGAAAGAGCGGCATCGGCTGATCCTCTTCACCAAGGGGGACCCCGACGAGCAGGAGGCCAAGGTCTCCCGAAGCGGAGCCCGAGCGTTCTTCCACGAGGCCGAGTTCACTCGCGAGAAAGCCCCGGCGGACTACGAAAGGCTCATCGAGAAGCACGCCATCGATCGTTTCCGGAGCTGGATGGTAGGGAACAGCCCACGGTCGGACGTGAATCCGGCGCTTCAGGTGGGACTCGGCGCCGTCTACATCCCTCACCCCAACACCTGGAGCTTCGAGCACGAGGAGGTTCGGGCTCGCGATGGAGCGCGATTGAAGGTCTTGAAGCGTTTCGCCGAGCTCTTGCACCACATCTTCGACTGACGGCGACTTTCCGGTCGGTTTTCCTCTTGACATCCCGGCGTTTTCGTTGGAAAATTCTGCTGGCCCTCCAACATCTCCCCAACCGTTGAAAGACGCGTGCCAAGGGGGGAGTCGTGTTCAAGAAGGTCGGACAGCGAATCCGCAAGGTCCGATTGGAACAGGGGATCAAGCAAAAGGATCTCGCTCGTCGGATCGGTATCTCGCAGGGTGCTCTGACTAATTTCGAGCTCGGACGCCGCAGAATCTCACTCGAGTGGTTGCTGAAGATCGCCCGGGCCCTCGAAGTTCCCGTCGGCTATTTCGTGGGCGCCGTCGAGCCCGCACCCGATGAGGGCTCACTGGGTCCCAAAGAGCAGCGACTCATCAAAGCATTTCGACGGATCTCGCGTGATCCGCGGCTCCAGATGGAGATGCTCCACGTGCTCGAGCGGGTCGGACAGCACATCGACCGCGGAGGAGCGCGCGTGAGCCGGAGCCTTTCGGCTTAGCCATCCCCAGGCCTGTTCCGCGCGACGCCGCGGGAGCACTCAGGCTCTCGCAGGCTGATGAAAAAGTACAGTCCAGCCTGCGCGAGCGGAGCGAGCCCGCGCAATCGTCCGCATGGGGCTGCTTCGAGGGAATCAGATGTGAGCACGCAGTGCGAATAATTGCCGCGCCGTAAACAGCCGAGCCGTGGCGGCACGATCGTTCACGGGTCCCGCCACGGCACTGAACACTCTTGATCGGAGGCGATTCGAGCCGATGCGCTACAATTTTGGGCATCAGCTCGACAATGCCAGAACTACCGCTATATCCCGCCCCTGGAGAGAGGGAGGCACCCGGCTACCAGCTCGAGCGCCGACGGAAACGGCTGATGGAAACGGGCGACGCCTCGCGGCCCTCCGTTTTCCGCAAGCTGAAGGAGAACTGCGTCTACGAAACCCTTCGATTGACGGGTGCCCCGCTGTCCTTCGAGAACGTGGCCGCCGGCGAGGGCCCCCTGGTTCGAGGCGTGGTCGATGCGCTCGACCGGATCGAGCGCGCGGCGATGGCGGACGAGGATCCCACCGCCTCGGTCATGAAGGACGTCCATCGTCTGGCTCTGCCCAGCGGGGACGGGAAGTTTCGCACCATGGATAGCCCACCACAGTTCGGCGCTCGCTCCTGTCCGGCGCGCTTCGTTCCTGCCAGAATATCCAATCTGGTGGAATGGCTCGGTGCCGAGAGCGCACGGTCGATGTTCCCCGCGGAACGGATGGCGCTGTTCTTCGCGCGCTTTCTCGAGATCGCGCCGTTCGAACATGGGAATTTCCGCGTCGCACACCTGGTCCTCAATTTCTTTGCTTACCGCGCTGGTTTCCCTTCGGTGAGCCTGCGCCTCGAAGAGGCTGCGGAAATCCGGAACGACGTCGAGAAGGCGATTGGCTTCGAGACCTGGCCTCTCGTCCAGCGGCTCTCGGACGCGTTGTCGCGGTCGCTGTCCGTCTGGGAAGATGCGGCCCTCGATTCTTCCCAGAGACGAGGTCCTTCGTGAGTGGACACGACTTCTACGCCCTTCTGGGAGTCACTCATGACGCGAGCGACGAAGAGATCAAATCCGCCTACCGCCAACGGGTGAAGCAGTGTCATCCGGACCGCGGTGAGACGGGCGACCCGGAGCGGTTCCGTCGCGTGCGGGAGGCTTACGAGACGCTATCGAACCCCGACCGCCGCCGTGAGTACGACCGGGAGCGCGCCGGCCGTTTCCCGGCTTCGTGGATGGGCGGTTTCGTGGAGCCGCTGTCGCCTCTCGGAGGCTTCAGGGAGATCTTCACGCCGCCGCCCGCCGACGTGCAGCTCGATATCATCATGAGCCCGACCGAAGCGCTCAGCGGCGGGAGAGCGGTGATCGAAGACCGGCGCGATACCCCGTGTCCTCGCTGCGCCGGCAGCGGGCTCGACTACTTCGGATGGTGCTCGAGCTGCCGCGGTCACGGGTGGCTTCGCGTCTACGAGCGCGTCGCCTTCGACATACCCCCCGGCGCGGAACACGGCGATTTTGTCATCGCGCGCCGGGCCGACGGTACCGGCGTCCGCGCCCGAATCCGGATCCGGGGTTAGTACTCGTTAGTCGTCGGTCAGGCGAAAGTTCGCGACGGGGTCATCGGCCGGGGCCCCATTGAATCGGTTATTGGGGAATTTCGACAAGAGCCAATAGCGAAAGCTTCCGAAGGCGAACCCGACGGCGATCGTGACCAGCAGGACGACCCCGACGAAGAAGAACGCGTTCAGGATGAACCACGCGAGGCTGGGCTCCGGATTCGGATCCTTGAGATTGAAGAATTTGATCTCGGGTTGCGCCGTCTGAAACGCGAGCAGGACCTCGATCCACATGAAGTGATTGTAGCCGCGGAGTCAAAAGCGTGCCAACCGCTGAGTACTCTAGTATGGCGAGGTCGACCCGGCGTGAGCCGCCGCCGTTTCGATCCGCATCGTCGGTGCGAGATTTCTGTGGTAGCTCCGAATCCCCGCCGCGATCGATTCCGCGACTTTCTGGCGGAAAGCCACCTTGTTGAGCGAGGAGGCGTCGTTGGCGTTGGTCACATAGGCGACCTCGACGAGGATCGAAGGGATTTGCGCCCCCAGGAGCACGTAGAAGGGAGCGGTCTTGACTCCCCGGTTTCTGGAATCCTTCTTCGAAGTGTAGAGCTGTTCGGCCAGGGTGTCTTGAACGTGAGTGGCGAAGTCGCGCGATTCCAGAATCCGGCTGTTGTTCATGACTTTCTGAAGAAGGCTCTGGAGCTCCCCCAGCCGGCGGGTGGTGACGGCGTTTTCCCGGGCGGCGACCTCGGCGGCGTCCGGAGTCGTGGCGAGGTTGAGGTAATAGGTCTCGGTGCCGCCCGGTCGCGCGCTTCTCGCGGCGTTGAGGTGGATCGACACGAACAAGTCGCCGCCCTTGGTATTGGCGATCGCGGTGCGCTCTTCGAGCGGGATGAAAATGTCCGAATCCCGGGTCATCAGGACGTCGAAGTCGTCCTCGAGCAGCTTGGCGACGCGCCTCGAGATGTCCAGCACGACGTCCTTTTCCACGAGACCCCCTCTCGACGTCCCCGGGTCGTGCCCGCCGTGTCCGGGGTCGATCACCACGCGGTTCGCGTGAAGGGCAAGCTGACGGGAGACCGACAAGGAACCGTCGCGCGTCGGCGAGGGAGGTAGTCTCAGATTCGTTCCCGACGCGGCCGCCGGGCCGGCCTCAGGTGAAGAAGCCGTCGCCCCGGGGGCGTTGTCGGCGACCGACGCCGAAGGCGCTTTCGCCGTTGGCTCGGTTCCCAGGATATCGACGACCAGCCGATAGGGGTCGGGAAGCCAGAAGACCTTGTATTCGCTGATGCTGTCGAAATCGAGAACGACGCGAACCACGTCCGGCCGGTTCTGGCCTACCCGGATCTGCCGAAGAAATCCGTCCTCGATGAGAAACTTGCGCGCCGCCAGGTCCTTCGCCAGCCGCGTCCCTCGGAGGTCGAAGAAGATGCGGTCGGGATCCTCGACCCGACCTTCCGCGAAGGTCACCTCATCATCCAGATCGATGACGATGCGCGTGTACTCCTTCTCCTTGCTCGTCCAGTGGCGTACGTTCTTGACGGCGACGACGCCGGGAGGAAGCTCCTCGGACTCTCGAGCCGCCCGCTTTAGGCGCGTCATCGAGTCGAGGAGTCGTTGTGCCTCCAGGCCCTCGGCGCTCTGCGGCCAGAGGGAGGTGACCTTGCGCAGCTCGATGCTGGCGTTTTTTCGATCGGAAAGCCGCTCCAGATAGACCTTGCCGCGGGTCAGCCGGGCTTTCCTCGCCCACTTGCTCGAGGGATAGCCATTCGCGAGCAGGAGATAGGAGTCAAGGGCTCGCTCGACCGCATCGCCGTCGGCTCCGAAGCGGCGATCGATCTCGCGGTAGAGCTCGGCTTCGAAGTAGAGCGCGTCGTCGCAGTACCCGCTCTGCGGATGCGTAGCGACGACTTTGCGATAGAGCTTCGCCACCCGTACCCACTCGGACTTGGCGGCGAGGAGCTCCTGGGATCGGTGCAGACGTTGCTCGGCGTTCTGCGCGGCCACGTACAGGGCTTTCGCCGACCCCTGGGCGGCCAACTCTGATGACGACAGCACGGCAATTACGGCGGCCGCGCAGGCCGATCGGCGAAAGGCTCGGTCCCACCGTGCGCGGGCGAAGGAGCCCAGAAGGTGAGTGCGTACCTTAGCGGAGCTGCCGATCCACCTCATCGAAGTAGTCCTTGGGCACGAGCACCTCGCGGCGGCTCGAGCCCTCGTTGGGGCCCACGATCCCGTCGGCCTCGAGCATGTCTACGATGCGCGCCGCCCGGCTGTAGCCGAGCCGCAGCCGGCGCTGCAAGTGCGAGACCGACGCCACACGCGTCTCGACCACGAGCCGGGCCGCCTGATCGAAGAGCTCGTCCTTGTCGAAGGCTCCGATCTCCGTCTGCTCCTGGGCCTGTAGGATCGATTCATTGTAGTCGGGTTTACCCTCCCGCCGCCAGAAGGCGACGAGACGGCCGACCTCGGCTTCGGAGACGAACGGGCCGTGGAGCCGGATGAGTCGAGCCGAGCCGGGCGGCAGCAACAGCATGTCGCCGCGGCCGAGGAGCTGCTCGGCGCCGTTC
>DASPGQ010000450.1 GCA_035620555.1 Vicinamibacteria bacterium | reverse complement strand
TGGTGGAGGCTTTGGCGACGGCCTCGTCGCTGAACGTGGAGTCCGTGCGACGTGCCTTCATGCTTTCCGGGGATCTGGCTATCGTCGCGAAGACGGCGCGCGCGGAAGGAGAAGCAGGGCTCGCCAACATCGCGATCGAGCTCTTCCGGCCGGTGCGAAGCATGCTCGCGTCGACCGCCGAGGATATCGCTGACGCGCTCCGGACGCTCGGAGTGGCTGCGCTCGAGTACAAGATCGACGGCGCGCGCATCCAGGTTCACAAGTCGAAGGATCGGGTGCGGGTCTACTCTCGACGCCTGAACGACGTCACCGACGCCTGCCCCGAGGTCGTGGAAAGCGTCGAATCGCTTCCCTCGACGCGGCTGGTGCTGGATGGCGAGGCCGTCGCGCTTCGAGCCGATGGGCGGCCACACGCCTTTCAGACGACGATGCGTCGGTTCGGCCGCAGGCTGGACGTGGCCGGGCTGAGGCGTGCGCTTCCCTTGACGCCGTTCTATTTCGATTGCCTTCTGCTCGACGAAGAGAACCTGGTCGACGAACGTTACGAGAAGCGCGTCGCCAGGCTCCACGAAGCGGTTCCCGCTGAGCTCGTCGTACCCCGAATCGTCACCGCGGACCTCGAGGCAGCCCGGAGCTTCTCCGAGGAAGCTGTTTTGGCCGGGCATGAGGGCGTGATGGCCAAGGCGCTCGACGCTCCGTACCAGGCGGGCTCGCGCGGGAAAGCTTGGCTCAAGGTAAAGAGCGCCCACACTCTCGATCTCGTCGTGCTGGCCGCCGAGTGGGGGAGCGGACGACGTCGCGGCTGGCTGAGCAACCTGCACCTCGGTGCCCGTGACCCCGAGACCGGGGCGTTCGTGATGCTGGGCAAGACGTTCAAGGGAATGACCGACGAGATTTTGAAGTGGCAGACGGAGCGGCTCCAGGAGCTCGAGATTTCACGGAACGAGTGGACGGTCCGGGTCCGGCCCGAGCTCGTCGTCGAGATCGCCTTCAACGACCTACAGAAGAGCCCTCACTATGAGGGCGGTCTGGCGCTTCGTTTTGCTCGGCTCAAAGCCTATCGCGAGGACAAGCGGGTCGAGGAAGCCGACACCATCGATGCCGTGCGGGCACTCTACGAAAAGCAGACGGGGGAGAAACTCGCGCCGACCCAGACGCAGCTCAGCCTCTTCGGGGACGAGTGATTCGATTGGCGCACGCCGAACGGTATGCGCCGGACGATGTCGAACCCACGTCAATGCCGCCGGCGCATCGACCAGTGTTCTTTCGGGCTCGCGAGCTGGGAACCGTCGCCGAACTGAAGGGTCTCGACGATCCGTTCCCATGCCGGGACGGCCCAGGCGGCATCATCGTCCCAATAATAGAAGGCCATCAGAACCTGGAAGACAGCATTGCTCCCCACGAGCCACCGTCCTCGGGCGATATTAGGTAGGCCGGTGCGCTTGTCGTTGGAGACGTACTCGTAGTCGCACCAGGCGACGCGGCGAGACGGCTCGTCGAGGCAATGAATCGGCGTCTCGCTGTCCGCCTCTCGCAGCCGCGCCAGGAGCTGGCGAAGCAGTTCCTCCACGGACCCCGCGGTCACATCCTCGGCGTGACGCGTGTATGAGACATCGAGCCGGCACGACTCCGAGGGATCCGAGAGGGTGATCGCGCCCTGCGGACCACGCGCAATCCTCCAGTCTCCCGGGTAAAGGAACTCCACGTTTCCCCGGTCCACCACGATGACTTTCTCGGTCACCAGAAGACACTCTATCAGAGCCGCTTCAGGACGAAATAACGGTTCGGCTCTCCCTCGGGGGCGAACGAATCCCGAAGCTTTAGCCCGAGTCCGTCGACGAGCGCTGTGGCTTCCTCGCCGTCCAGCGCGTGGCAATAGCGAAAGCCCGGCGGCGCGGCGCCCCACGTCATGATGTGGTCGCCGGGCTCGAGCTCTCCCAGATCGAGATCGACGCCTTCTTGCCGGAGGTAGTCATCCCAGCTCACGAGCTTCTTGCGAAAACGCTCGAATTCCACGAAGCGCCAGACGGTTAGCACGAGCCGGTCCTCCACATGTTCCGCGAGCTGGCGAAGCAGCCGACAGCGGTTGGCCGCGCCAGGAACGTGGTGGAGGACGCCGAACAGGACCACGACGTCGAAGCCGCGTCCCTTCAAGGCCCGGGGAACCGAGCTCTCCGAGGCGACGAAGTCGTGCTGGAGAAGCACGGGATCTTCGCCGAGCCGTTTGCGCGCCTCCGAAAGGGCCAATGGACTCGAATCGATACCGACGTAGGTAAAGTCTCTTCCGATCCGCTGCCTGAGAAAAGTTGCGAAACGCCCGTTTCCACATCCCACGTCCAAAACGGAAGGGCGGTTCGGCAAGGGGCCCCAGCGGCCGAGAAGCTCGTCCCAGCCCCTCCAGGGGCGTTCCCTGCTGCGCCGGAACTCCTCGGCCCGGTCGCGGTAGAAGCGGGCGTTGATGGCGTTCAGAGTGAGGACGGTCTGGCGATTCAATAGCGATCGGGGGTCATAATAGGCGGCATGAGTGCGACGGACAAGGACCTTCCCCTGCGGCGCGACATTCGAAGGCTGGGCAATCTCCTCGGCGACACGCTGAAGCGACACGGAGGGCGAGCTCTGTTCGAGATCGAGGAGCAGGTCAGAAGCCTCACGAAGTCGCTTCGCGCGCGGACCGACGCCGCCAGCGAGCGCGAGCTGGTCGAGTTGTTGAAGGGTCTCGAGCTCGGGCGGACCATCGGTGTCATTCGCGCGTTCGCGGTCTACTTCCAGCTGACGAACCTCGCCGAGCAACACCATCGGATCCGCAGGAGACGTCAGTACGCGCAGAGCGAGACGGCACCGCTGCAGAGTGGCTCGCTCGGGGAGCTCTTCACCCGACTCGCTCGAGACCGGGTTCCCGCTCGCGCGGTTCGCGAGGTCCTGGAGCGGCTTTCGGTCAACCCGGTCATGACGGCTCATCCGACAGAGGCGACGCGCCGGAGCCTTTTGGAAAAGCACCGCCGGATAGCCGATCTCCTCTCCGAGCTCGATCGCGCCGACCTGGAACCGCTGGCCGAGGCACGATGCCAGGACGCTCTCGAACGTGAGGTCGAGTCGATCTGGCTCACCGACGAGCTGAGGCGCTTCAAGCCCACCGTGCTCGACGAAGTCGCTTCTACGCTCTACTTCTTCGATACGGTGCTCTTCGATGCGGTTCCCGATTTGCTGGCGGAGCTCAGGCGCTCGGCCAGGCTCATGACGAATCTGGAGCTTCCGCAGGAGCTGGCGCCTCTCCGTTTCGGATCCTGGGTCGGGGGAGATCGCGACGGAAACCCCTACGTCACGGCGGACATCACCTGGGAAACGCTCTGGCGTCAGCGTCGCCTGATCCTGACAAAGTACCTGAGCGCCATCGATGATCTGGGATCGAAGCTCAGCGAATCCCTCCGCCATTGCCCGCCCGAGGAAGAGCTTCTGACCAGCCTTCGTAGGGACTCCAAGCACTTACCCAAAGTCGCCGAGCGAGTGGAGAGGATTCACGCCGAGGAGCCTTACCGGCAAAAGCTTGGCTATATCCGTGAGCGCGTCTTTCGAGCCCTCGAGGCCGACCATCGGGTCGGGTATCGGACGTCGGACGAACTTCTTGGCGATCTGGCGCTTGTTCGAAACAGTCTTCGAGCGAATGGCGCCCGCTCGGCGGAGATCGTCCAGCGGTTCATCGATCAGGTCGCGACCTTCGGCCTCCATCTCGCGAGCGTGGACCTTCGGCAGTCGAGCGATCGTCATGCCGACGCAATTTCCGAGATCACGCGTCAGCTCGGCTCGGGCACGGCCTACGGTGATATGACCGAAGCCGAGCGCTCGGCGTGGCTCACCGCCGAGCTGCAGACGCCCCGTCCGCTCGTGGGCCGAGACGCTGTTTGGAGCGACGCGACGGCGGAAACACTCGGTGTCTTCCGCGTGGCCCGCCGCGCGATCGACGAGCTGGGCGAAGGAGCCATCGGGACGTACATCGTCAGCATGACGCACGCCGTGAGCGACATTCTCGTCGTTCTCGCTCTCGCCAAGGAGGCGGGGCTCTATCAGCCTGAGGTCGGGTCCAGGCCGCTGGTTGCCAGCCTTCGCGTGGCGCCTCTTTTCGAGACCATTGACGATCTGCGCGGAGCGCCCCAGATACTGCGAGATCTCATCGCCAACCCGGTTTACGCTCCCGTCCTCCGAGCGCAGGGGAATCTCCAGGAAGTCATGATTGGCTACTCGGACAGCAGCAAGGATGGCGGGATTTTGACCTCGAGCTGGGAGCTCTACAAAGTCCAAGAGGGCCTGTGGAACGTGGCCCGTGAGCGGGGCATCGAGCTGCGTTTGTTCCACGGCCGGGGAGGAACCGTGGGAAGAGGAGGCGGGCCGAGTCACAAGGCGATTCTCGCGCAGCCTCCGGGCACGGTCGCCGGCCGCATCAAGATCACCGAGCAAGGAGAGGTGATCTCGTCGAAATACGGCCTTCCCGAGATTGCGCTTCGCAGCATGGAGCTCCAGACCTCGGCCGTCATCGAGGCGAGCCTTCCCGGCCGGACTAGAGCTTCGCCGCGGTCCGAATGGGTAGAGGCGATGGAAGCGCTATCGGTCGAGGCCCATCGCGCCTATCGGGCGTTGGTGCACGAGACCCGAGGCTTCGCCGAATACTTCGCTCAGGCGACGCCCCTCGAGGAGCTGCAGCACCTGAGCATCGGTTCGCGGCCGGCCCGCAGGAAGAAGCGTTCCCAGGACGTGGCCGACCTGAGAGCCATACCCTGGGTCTTCGGCTGGACACAGAGCCGACATCTCCTGCCCGGCTGGTTCGGCGTGGGCGCCGCCCTCGAGTCGTTCTTGTCGAGAAAGCCCCGGCGCCATCTCTCACTCTTGCGAGAAATGAACCAGGATTGGCACTATTTCGAAAGCACTCTCTCCAATATCGAGATGGCTCTCGCCAAAGCCGACTTCCAGATCGCCCGGCAATACGCCGGACGGCTCGCCCGGCGCGGGCTGAGGTCGATCTTCACGCGGATCGAAGAGGAGTATCATCGGACCTGCCGGGCCCTGCTGCGCGTCACCGAACAGTCCCGGCTCCTCGAGAAGGCGCCGGTTCTGGCACGTTCGATCGAAGTGCGCAATCCGTACGTCGATCCGATGAGCTACCTTCAAGTAGAGCTCCTGGCGCGCTATCGCCGCCGAGGCCAGAAGGCCGGAGACGAGCTGTTGTACGCTATTCTGCTTACGATCAACGGCATCGCTGCCGGGATGCGCAATACGGGATGAGAAGAACTGCCTGGATAGACTACCGGTTCTCGCCAGAGGAGCACGAGCGGGAGCTCGTCGCCATCGTGGAGGCGCTCTCGGTGCTGGCAGCGCCTCGGCCGGGTGACATCGACCGAGTCCTGAGGCGGTATCCCAAGAACGGCCGCTCGTTCTTCTCACGAAGCGAGCTCATCGCCGGCTACCGCCAGCTCGCGGCGAAGTACGGATGGCCTCTCGAGGGCGCACTGGTCGAGAGACTCCGGCTCAAGCCCGTCCGTTCGCTCAGCGGTGTGACGACCGTCACCATACTCACGAAGCCCTTCCCCTGTCCCGGCCGATGCATCTTCTGTCCCAACGACGTCCGCATGCCCAAGAGCTACATCTCGAGCGAGCCGGGAGCACAGCGGGCGGCACACCATCGCTTCGACCCCTACGCCCAGACCTTCGCGCGGCTCCGAGCTCTCGATGCTATCGGCCATCCAACGGACAAGGTCGAGATCATCGTCCTCGGTGGAACCTGGTCGTCCTATCCCGAGCCGTATCAGAGGTGGTTTCTCAAGCGTGCGTTCGACGCCCTCAACGATTTTCATCCGGAATCTGGTGCCACGAACGAGGAAGAGCGAGGCATCGACTTCGAGTCGCTCCGCGACACCGTGGACGGGCGGAGAGGAGAGAATCCTTACAATCGGATCGTATCGGACCATGCGCGTCGCCAGGACCCGGAGGGCATCATTTCCGCTCGAGAGAGCTCGAGCTGGAAGGAGCTGCGCGCAGTCCAGACGATCAACGAGACCTCAAAAGCTCGATGTGTCGGTCTCTCGCTCGAGACCCGCCCGGACCACGTGAGCGAGCCCGAGGTCGAGCGGCTGAGACGCCTGGGGGCGACGAAGATCCAGATCGGTTATCAGAGCCTCGACGACGAGGTCCTCGCGCTCAACGAGCGGGGTCACGACGTGTCGGCGTCACGCCGGGCGACCTGGCTCCTGCGGAGAGCCGGTTTCAAAGTCCAGGCGCACTGGATGGCGAATCTGTACGGCTCGACGCCGCAGAGGGACGTCGAGGACTTCGAGCGTCTGTTCGCGGACGCCGACTTTCGCCCCGACGAGCTGAAGCTCTACCCCTGCAGCCTGGTTGCGACCGCCGAGCTCATGAGCCATTACGAGGCCGGCCGGTATCGGCCCTACACCGAGAGAGAGCTTCTCGAGCTGCTCGTGACTTGCATGGCGAAGACGCCGCCATACTGCCGATTGACGCGCATCATCCGTGACATTCCCGGCGAAGAGATCTGCGCAGGAAGCCGCGTGACCAACTTTCGGGATCTGGCAGAGAGGGAAATGGCCCGACGGGGAATCCGCTCTCGGGACATCCGGGCGCGGGAGATCCGGGACCGCGACGTATCGGCGTACTCCCTCCGGCTTGAGGAAGTCCCCTATCGAACGTCGGCAGGAGAGGAAAGGTTTCTCCAGTTCGTGACGGGTGAGGATCGCATCGCCGGCTTCCTTCGATTGTGCCTCCCGGAGCACGAAACCTTCATCGACGAGCTCCGCGGCGCCGCGCTCGTCCGTGAAGTTCACGTTTACGGAGGAGCCGTTGGCATCGGGGAGCGGGAGGCGGGCCGCGCCCAGCACGGAGGTCTGGGCCGTCGCCTGCTCGAACGGGCGGCCGCTGTCGCACGGGTTCGCGGGTATCCTCGGCTTTCCGTCATTTCCTCCGTCGGAACCAGGGAGTACTACCGCCGCTGCGGTTTCGTCGACGGGGACCTCTACCAGCATCGGATTCTGTGAGCCTGTTTCGCGAAATCGAGAAGCGAGCCGGGGATGCCTTGCTGTCGGGAGCGCTCCAGCCGATCCCCTCGCGTATGGAAATCGTCGAGGACGCCGGAGTTCGCTTCACCGTACGTGTCGTCGAGAGCCTTCTGCGCAAGCCACGCGAGAGCAAGGAGAACCCGTTTCTTCCGTACGAGCAAGCTCTGTTCGTCGCCGAGGTCTCGGATACCCACGTCGTCTTGCTCAACAAATTCAACGTGATGCCGATGCACCTCCTCGTCGTCACCCGAGAGTACGAGGAGCAAGAGTCTCTGCTGAGTCGAGCGGACTTCGAGGCCGCCTGGCGCCTGATGCAGGAGCTCGAGGGACTCTTCTTCTACAACGCGGGATCCATTGCCGGAGCCAGCCAGCGGCACAAGCATCTCCAGTACGTTCCTTTTCCGGTGGGCGAGGGGCCCGAGGAAACTCCGCTCGATCTGTGGAGCTCGCACCTTCCCTTCGTTCGCGCGATCGCCGAGCTGAAGCCCGGCAAGAATGACAACCTCATCGAAGGGGCGGAGAGGGCACGAGAGCAGTATCTTTGCCTGCTCCGGAGTCTCGCACTCCCGAATGCAGGCGGACCCTACAACTTGCTAATCACCTCCAGGTGGTTGTGCGTGGTGCCCCGGACGCGGGAATCGTGGCGATCGATCTCCGTCAATGCCTTGGGATTCGCAGGCGCTCTCCTGGCGCGAAACGATAGCGAGCTCGCGGCGATTCGTCAGGTGGGTCCGTTTTCGATATTGGAGCAGGTCGGGGTTCGATCTCTATAAATCGTTTGACCACTCCTTGCCTGGCGTCTAGCATCGGTGTGCGCATGCGTGTCGTGCTCTCGACCATGTTGGGTATTCTCATGAGCTGCCAACCCTCGACGCCAAACGACATGGCGGCGGTCAAACGATGGGTTCGCGCCGAGTTTCCCGATGTACGGCAGATCTCGGTGGAGGAGCTTGCGAAGCAGCTCGAGGCAGGGGGCGACAACGTGGTTCTGCTGGACGCCCGCGACGAAGCCGAGTACGCCGTCAGCCACCTTCCCGGGGCGATCCGAATCGACCCGGAGGAGATTTCGGCGATGCTCGATGGGCTCGATCGTGACGCCGCGATCGTGGCCTATTGTTCGGTCGGCTACAGGTCGTCACAGCTCGTCGAGCGACTCGCGGCGCAGGGTTTCACTGACGTCGCCAATCTCGAGGGTTCCATCTTCGAGTGGGCCAATCGGGACCTGCCGCTCGAGCGCGAGGGATTGCGGGTGCGCGAGGTTCACCCGTTCGACGAGAAATGGGGTCGGCTTCTCCGTGAGGAGCTTCGTGCCTACGAGCCCAGGACCGACCTCCGGTGAGCCGCGTGCTACTATGGGCGCCGGAGCTCAAAATGCTCGCAGCAGTCTGGCTCGTCGTCGCTTCGGGCTCCGCGGTGTCCGGAGCACCGAGCGGCGCGGAGCAATGTCCCACCGATCGGATCCAGTTTGCGGTATCGGTCGAGACGGTGACGCTAGACGTCGTGGTCGTCGACGCGAGGGGGCGCTTCGTCCCGAATCTGAAGGCGGAGAGCTTCGAAGTCTTCGAGGACGGTGAACCGCAGGAGCTATCGTTCTTCACGTCGCAGTTCACGCCAGTCAAGACGATGCTGCTCCTCGACTCATCCTCGAGCATCCGTTCGAACTTGAGCGCGATTCAGACCGCTGGTTATCTCTTCGTGAGAAACCTCAGCGAGGGGGATACCGCCCGGATCGGACTATTCAACAGCGAGGTCCGTTTCGGCGCGGGTTTCACCGACGACGTGAACGAGCATTTCCAGATACTTCGTTCCATGAAGCCCGCGGGCAAGACGGCGCTCTACGATGCCTTGCTCGCGGCGCTCGCCGAGCTCGATCGACTCGACGGGCGCAGGTCTCTCCTCTTGTTCACCGACGGGGACGACGCGGGACCGGCGGAACAGGGAAGCACGGCGACGATGGAACAGGCTCTCGAGAGCGCGAAGCTCTCCGAGGTCACCATTTACACCGTTGGATTCACTGGATGGGGCCCGGAGGGGAGTGACAGCGTGAACCGTCCGTTCCTGACGTCGCTCGCGGAATCGACCGGCGGGAGGGCCTTCTTTCCCGAGGATGTCGAGCAGGTCAAGGATGCTTTCGCCGAAGTTCAGGAAGACCTTCATCGTCACTACCGTCTCGCTTACATGCCTTCGCGCGGACTCGCTAACGAGGACGCGGCCTGGCGCCAGCTTCGGGTGAACGTGAAGGACCGACTCGATTTGAGGGTACGTACCCGCCAGGGATACTACCCGCGAAAGGGAAGCGCGAAATAGCTCGCGGCGCGCTCGGGCGGGCCGCTACTCGTTCAGCATTGCCGAGAGATCGAACGACTCCCCCATCTTGGGAACGAAAATTCGCCGAGCGAGCTTCTTCTGCTGGAGGAGTTTCTTGAAGGAGAGCGCCGAGTCGGGCTCGCCGTGGGTGATGAAGGCGACCCGGGGCGCGCGGTCTGCCGTCTGGATCCATCGAAGGAGCTCTTTCCGGTCCGCATGAGCGGACAGGCCGCTTACCTGAATGAACGAAGCTCGAACCGGGACGTCCTCGCCGTGTATCCGCACGCTATCGGCTCCTTCCGCCATGTGGCGGCCACGCGTGCCCGCTGCCTGAAAGCCCACCAGAACGACGAGGTTGTTTCGGCTCGGCAGCAGGCGTTTCAAATGGTGAAGGACCCTGCCCCCGGTGAGCATGCCGCTCGACGAGATGATGATCCTTGGACCGCTCAGCGCGTTCAGCCGTTTGGATTCTTCGACCGACCGATGAAACTGGACGTTGGTCGGGAACAAACGACTGCGGCCGTCCTCGGTCAAGCCTCCGTCGAGACTGAGGTCGCGAAGGTGGCGGCTGTAGATTCGGGTGGCGTCGACCGCCATGGGGCTGTCGATATGGATGGGGACGTCAGGAAGACGGCCGGCTCGCATGAGCTCACGAAGGATCAGCGTCACGAGCTGTGAGCGTCCTACGGCAAACGAGGGGATCAACACCGTTCCCTTGCGGTCGATGCAAGCCAGCAGGGAATCTCGGATTTGCTCTTCCATGGGCGCGGACGGATGCTCTCGGTCCCCGTAGGTCGATTCGACCACGAGCGCATCCGTCACCGGCAGCGGGTCGGGATTCGAGTGCAACGGTGCATCGTAGCGCCCCACGTCTCCGCTGAAGACGATCCTGGACTCCCGCGCTCCCTCGGATAGATGAGCTTCGACCATGGCCGCACCGAGGATGTGTCCCGCGTTCAAGAAGCGCGCCCGGATCCCGCTGGCCGGCTCGATCCAGGCGCCGTAGTCGACCGGCGTGAGGAGCGCGATGGCAGCCGCCGCGTCTTCCGTAGTGTAGAGTGGCAGTGCGGGACGATGTTTGCTGAACCCCTTCTCGTTGGCGAATGCCGCGTCCTCTTCCTGGATCTTCGCTGCATCCATCAGCAGCAGCTCGGCAAGCTCGAAAGTAGCTCGCGTGCAGTAAACCGGACAGGTCAGTCCCTGCTGGACGAGCCGGGGAAGATAGCCGGAGTGGTCGATGTGGGCGTGGGTCAGGAGGACACAATCGAGCGTTCTCGCGTCGAAACCCGGTTCGTTCCAGTTTCTCTCGCGGAGCCGCTTGAGCCCCTGGAACATTCCTGCATCGACCAGCACGCGGACTCCTCGCTCCTGCAGCAGGTAACGTGACCCCGTCACCGTCCCGGCGCCGCCGTGGAAGGCGAGCGTCATGGTCATTTCAAATACCCATAGAGCTCACCGTAATGCGCGTTCATTTCCAACATCTTCTCCTCGAGGCGGTTCAGCGCGGCGAGGCGGGTGGGAAGCTCGATCTTCTCACCGATTGCTCTTGCGACGGTTTCGGCGAACTTCGCCGGGTGAGCGGTTGCGAGAAGGACGAACGGCTCGCCGGTTCGCTCTCTCGCCCGTCGGGCGGCAATATACCCAACGGCAGAGTGGGGGTCCAGGATGTAGCCCGTTCGCCGGTGTACCCATCTCATCGCCTCCAGCGTCTCGTCATCAGTGTGGGCGCTTCCTTCCACGTCCCGACGTAAGGCGTCGAGGGAACCACCGTAGAGCCACAGGATGCGGGCGAAATTGCTGGGGTCGCCGACGTCCATGGCGCTCGATAGGGTAGCAACCGAGCTTCGAGGCTGGAAACGGCCAGTCCTCAGGTACTCGGGTACGACGTCGTTCATGTTCGTGGCGGCGACGAATCGTGTTGCGGGAAGGCCCATTTTCTTCGCGAGGAGCCCGGCGGTGAGATTTCCGAAGTTGCCGCTGGGTATGGAGACGCCGAAGCTCTCGCCCGGGCGCCATTGCGGGACGATGTGAAAATAATAGAAGGTTTGGGGAAGAAGTCGTCCCAGGTTGATGGAGTTCGCGGATACTAGGTGGGTGAGCCTCTCGTCGCTAAAGGCCTGCTTCACGAGCCGCTGGCAGTCGTCGAATGTGCCGTTCACCGACACGGCGAGGACGTTGCCCCCCAGCGTAGTGAAAAGTCTTCTCTGAACGTCGCTGACTCTTCCCCTCGGGAACAGAACGAAGACGCGAAATCCCGGAAGTCGATGAAAGGCATGGCCGACGGCGCTCCCGGTATCACCCGAAGTAGCCACCAGCACCGTCGCCGGCGTTTTCCGAGAACGGGTGAAGTGCTGCATCAAGCGAGCGAGGAAGCGGGCACCGATGTCCTTGAAGGCGAGCGTAGGACCATGGAACAGCTCGAGGACGTAAATCCCATCCTCGATGCGCACCAGGGGCACTTCGAAAGGGAAACTGTCGCGGGTGATCTGCTCGATGACGTCGGCGGGCAGGTCTCGTCCGAAGACGAGCGCTGCGACCCGCGAGGCGGTATCGGCGAAGGTAGGTCCGCGAAGCTCGTCGATGTCGACCTTCGAGACTCGCTCGGGGACGTAAAGGCCACCGTCGGGAGCGGGCCCGGAGAAGAGCGCCCGTCCCAGATCGACCCGGGCCGCTTTGCCGTTAGTGCTCAGGTAGCGAGTCGTCACGAAAGTAATCGCCCACCTCGAGCGCTCACGGGCGAGACGAACAGGTCGGGCTCGGGTGCACCGGCCGAATCGAAGGCGGCCAACATCTTCTTCGAGACCTCGTGGGCAGTAGCGAGCCCGGCGCACAGTGCGAATATCGAGGGCCCGGAGCCGGCCAGGCTGCAGCCGAGCGCACCCGCTCGAAGGGCGGCACTCTTGACTTCATCGAACCGGGGCACGTGGGGTGAGCGAACCGGCTCCGCCACCACATCGACCAGTGCTCGAGATACGAGCGGCAGATTGCTGGAGTAGAGTCCAGCAACCAGGGCGCCCACGTTAGCCCACTGAGTCACCGCGTTCGTCAGCGGAATCTCGTTTCCGAGGAGCCTCCGGGAATCCCGGGTGCTCATCTCGAGATGGGGGTGAAGCACGGCAACGGCCAAGCCGTTCGGCACGGGGAGCTCCACGACATCCACGGGATCGACCGATCGGACGAGGACGAGCCCCCCATAGAGACATGCGGCGGCGTTGTCCGCATGTCCGCTACCGGAGACGACCCGTTCGCTTTCGACGACTGCGGGTAGCAGCTCGTCCTTCGACAGGTCGAGCCCGACGAGGTCGGACACCGCGATGACGGCCGCGACCGCGCTCGCGGCACTGCTTCCCAAACCGCCAGCCAGTGGAAGGCCTTTGCTGACCGTCAAACGTACGCCGGTCGTTTCTTCCAGGCCTTGACTCTCGAGGAGTTTCCTCGCCGCTACCGTGGCGGTATTGAGGTCGGGGTCGCGGGGGAGCCGGCCCGAGTCTCCCTCCACTCTCGAGAGCGACACTCCCGGTTCAACCTGCCGCTCCGCCGTCACGGTGTCTCCGGGTGTCTCGAGGGCGAGTCCGAGGACGTCGAACCCGCATGCCAGGTTCGCGATCGTGGCGGGCGCGAACGCGCTCGATCGGCCCGCCTGACTCATCCGGCGATCTTCGTTGGCGCGGAGTTGGCTGTCGACGACATTATTACGAAGTATAACGCCGCGAGGGCCTTGCGGCCTCTACTCGGCCGCCGGGCCGCGCGCATCCAGGCCAAATTGGCGTAAACTGGATTCAGCGGATTGCCACCGATAATGGTGGAAACGATACCGAAACGTCAGCTCTATCCATTGCTGGGGTTTTTCCTCGCCCTGGGAGCCCCCGGGGGGCTCCTTCTGCTGCGGGGGCTTGCCCTCGGCCGACTCTTGAGTTCGGACTGGGTGATGAGCGAGCTGGCCGATCGTCCCATAACCTATAGCTACATCGCCGTCTCGACAGCTTTGATGTTCGTGGGATTGGGCTTCATCCTCGGCGCGAACGAAGACCTCCTCAAGAAGATGTCGATGACCGATCCGCTCACCGGGCTCGCGAACCGAAGGCAATTCGACGAGAGGCTTCGGGAGGAAGTCGCCCGGGTCGAGCGTTATGGTCAAAGACTCACGCTGATGCTGCTCGATCTGGATGGGCTCAAGAGCCTGAACGATCGGAAAGGGCACGAAGCCGGTGACAACGCGATTCGAGCGGTGGCGCGAACGATGCAAAACAATTGCCGCGCCACCGACGTCTCAGCGCGAATCGGGGGGGACGAGTTCGGATTGATTGCTCCCGGCATCACGATGAACGAGGCGTTGACTTTCGCGGAACGCATTCAGAGGAGTCTTCGTACCGAAGCGAGCTGGGTCGCTTCCGAGCTGCCGCCGCTGACGCTTTCGATCGGAATCGCCGACACGAGCTGCACTCGGGAGCTCGACCCCGACCGGCTGTACGCGGCGGCCGATGGCGCGCTCTATCGGGCAAAGCAGCAAGGTCGCGACCGCGTGCTGATGGCTCCGGTGCAGGAGGAGCGCGTCGCGGAGACCCAATGAGCGTGGGCGGCTAGAGGTCATCACGCTACGAAAAGCTGTGTTGACAATCCCCGGTTTTGCCCGTAGCATGGATCCAATCTCTTTCAACTGAGCCAAAACAGGGGTTCTGCCGGTTGTCTTCTCGGCAAGGGTCCCAAAACGACTTCTGTCGTCGGTTTTCGAGCGAAAGACTAACCAGAGGTGAAACCGAAATGTCTAAAGAGGAAGAAATAGCCAGACTCTGGACCCGCGAGGCCGTTCTCGACGTCGAGAACAAGATCCTCCAGAGCGTGATGTCTGCGCGAACCGCGGAGGCCGCCGAGTCCGCGGTGGCTTTCGCGAGATTCCTGCGTATGTCGGGTCTCGACTCGGAGAATTACCCGCTTTTCCTGAAGATGCTCGAGATCGAGAACCACTGGGTACTCGACGCGCTCATCGGTGATCGAGATCCCTTTCTGCTGCTCTCGACCATCCCTCCGAACGAGTACTTGACCTCGAAGAGTTTTCAGCTGCTGACGCGGTGGCGAGCAGGCGGAATCTACCCCAAGACCCTGGCGATCGTCCTCGGGGTGTTGCAGAACTGCTACAGCTCGCCTCGCGACGGCTACAAGATCTACCGGCTGAGCGTCGCCGATGTGGACAACCTCGGCAAGCACCTCGAGAAGGAGAAAGGCCAGAACGATCCTCGCAACCGCTGCATCCTCGACATTCTCGACCGCATCGGGTCGCTCGAAGGTCTTCGCTGGGACGAATCGATGGAGCAGGTGGCGCGCCAGGCGCTCAAGATTCGCAGCAACTTCTTCGACAACACGAAGGCACTCGAAGACTGCATTCCCCAGGTTCTGTTGGTCAGAGGTGATTACCGACAGGAAGAGATCTCTCCGCGACAGCTCTTCGCCGATTGAAAGAGTGAGGTAAGAAAATGGCAACGCAAACCGCTCCCCTCCGCGCCGACATCATCGGCGTTGGCATCCCCAAGAGCTCCCAGATCTCCGAGATCGAGAATCGGCTCTTGCAAGGCGTCTTCGGCTGCCGGTCTACCGAAGCCGTCGAGGCCGCGATCACCTACGCTCAGTATCTCAGCAGCGTCGGCATCACGCCGGAGAACTACCCCGTCTTTCTACGCATGCTCGAGATCGAGAACCATTGGGTGATCGATTCGCTCATCGGCGACCGAGATCCGTTCCTCTTGCTCTCGGGCGTGCAGCCCAACAAGTACATCCTCGGCCGGATTCTCGCGATGATGACTCGCTGGCACAAAGGGGGAATCTATCCGAAGAACCTATCGGTGATCCTCGGTGTCCTGCAATCGGTCTACAGCTCGCCTCGCGACGGTTACCGCATCTATCCCCTGTCGATCGCGGATGCCAATGCCATCGGCAAGCACCTGGACAAAGAGAAAGGCCAGGACGATCCTCTGAATCGCGCCATTCTCGAGGTTCTCGAGAAGATCGCCGATCTCGAGGACGTAGGAAATGCGGAGATGGAAGAGGTCGCGATCCACGCTGCCTCCATTCGCAACGCTTTCTTCGACGATCACAAGCGTATGGAAGACGTGATCCCTCCGGTGCTTCTGGTGACGGTGAAAGATCGCAAGGAGAGTCCGCCCCGGCGGCTCGCGCACGTCGCGCACGACGGACCGGTCAAGGCGGTCAAAGCGGTGGAATCCCACTCCAAGAAGAACACCGACGAGTCGGATTCTGGCAAACACAACTAGGAGTTCGGCGACGTCGCCGCAAGCGGGATCTGCCCGGCGGGACGAGGATCGTCTCAACGGTCCTCCATCCCGCCGGGTGGATCTCCAGGTGTCCGAAGTCGAGCTCCTTCTCAAGGCCTGTCTCCGATATCGAGCCCGCCTGCCCTCCTATCTCCGCTCGAGCCAGCCCGAGCTCGCTCTCATCGATGAAATCGTGGCGAAATTGAAGAGCGCTAGCTGAGTTCTCGACACCTGGCGGGTCGCGGATGGCTTCGCCCTTTGCTGGTGGCGCTCGAATCTGGCATCGCCAAAAGATAGAGTAGGCGGTGTGACGAGTTTTCACTATCAGCCACTGTTCGAGCTCGGGGAGGATCATGCGCCCTATCGAAAGTTGAGCTCGGATCACGTCGACGAGGTCAGTCTTGCGGGACGCCGCATCCTGACGGTTACGTCCGAGGGACTCAGTGTTCTCGCCGCGGAGGCGATTCGGGATATTTCCCACCTGTTTCGTGCCTCACACCTCGAGCAGGTGCGGGCGATCTACGACGATCCAGGGTCGAGCGAAAATGATCGATTCGTCGCCCTCCAGATGCTGAAAAACGCGAATGTCGCTGCGGGAATGATCCTTCCGTCGTGCCAGGATACCGGCACGGCCATCGTCATCGGCCACAAAGGTCAGCACGTGCTGACCGAGGGGCGAGACGCGGAAGCCCTTTCGCACGGTATCTATGAAACCTACACGAAGACCAACCTCCGCTACTCGCAAATGGCTCCTTTGTCCATGTTCGAAGAGAGGAATACCCGTACGAATCTTCCCGCACAAATCGAGATCTATGCCGACGAGGGCGATGAGTACCATTTCCTCTTCATCACCAAAGGTGGAGGCTCGGCCAACAAGAGTTACCTCTATCAGGAGACACGGGCGATCCTGGGCCCTGACACTCTGGTCGATTTCATCGAGCAGAAGATGAAAACTCTTGGCACGGCTGCCTGCCCGCCCTATCACCTCGCGGTCGTAATTGGAGGGACGTCAGCCGAGCTGAACCTCAAGACGGTGAAGCTCGCGAGCTGTCGTTACCTCGACTCGCTTCCCAAAAGCGGCAACGAGCATGGACGAGCTTTCCGCGACCTCGGACTAGAGGAGGAGATACTGGCCCGTTCGCGCCGGCTTGGAATCGGAGCTCAGTTCGGGGGCAAATACTTCTGCCATGATGTAAGGGTCATCCGCCTTCCGCGCCACGGCGCCTCGCTTCCGGTCGGGATCGGCGTGTCGTGCTCAGCGGACCGACAGGCGCTCGCCAAGATCACGCACGAGGGCATCTTTCTCGAGAAGCTGGAGAGGAATCCGGCGCGGTTCATGCCGGAGGTGGTGGCCGGCGAGCTCTCCCCCGAGGTCGTCGCCCTGGACCTGAACCGTAGTATGTCGGATATACGGGCGACATTATCGCGCCATCCCATCAAGACCAGGCTCTCGCTAACCGGCCCGATCATCGTGGCACGAGATATCGCTCACGCCCGGCTCAAGGAGCGGCTCGACCAAGGGGGTGAGCTCCCGGAGTATTTCAAGAATCACATCATTTACTACGCGGGTCCGGCCAAGACACCGGTGGGCTACGCTTCGGGTTCTTTCGGCCCCACCACCGCCGGTCGCATGGACTCGTACGTGGATTTGTTCATGGAGCACGGCGGCAGCTACGTTACGCTCGCCAAAGGAAACCGCTCTCGGAGCGTGACCGACTCCTGCAGGAAGCACGGCGGCTTCTATCTCGGCTCCATTGGCGGACCCGCGGCGATTCTGGCCGTCGAGTCGATCAGGAAGGTCGAGGTCGTCGAGTTCGAGGAGCTGGGAATGGAAGCGATCTGGCGCATCCAGGTCGAGAACTTTCCCGCCTTCATCGTGGTAGATGACAAGGGGAACGATTTCTTCGCCCAGCTCTGAGCACCTGGCGTGGCGGAGCCGATCCACGCTCAATCGGGAAGCGGCTCTGCCGCAACCGGCACGATAGTGCTCAATCCCGTGGGCGGGACCCGCGATTCGATCGGCGCCACGGCTCGGCCCCACGGCGAGATCGGGTAAGCGCGGGCGCCGGTTGCCGATTCGGGTAAACCCCGCTACGATTGGATCATCCAGAGAAAGCACGAAAATCAGCTCACGCTCGGGCTCCGGCGAGTCTCTCGGGCGGCAGACTGTACTTCGCGGAGATGACCATGGATCTCAGACGGGTAGAAAAACAGCGGACCCAGCTACTTCAATTCGTCCTATTCCTCCTCTTGGTCATGCTTGCCGTCATCAGCTATTCGAGCTTTGCGAGCCGGCAGGAAGGGCTGGTGCCGTGGCTTACGGTCGTGTCCCTGTTTGCCTGCCTCTACGCCATTGGTAAGGAACGACGTCTGCGCGAGCTGGAGAGAAGCCTTAGCCGAAAGCTCGTGGAGGAGCAGGCCAGATCTACCGGGCTGGAGGCTCGTTTGCAGGAGCTATCGGGGCTCTACCGGGCCATCAGCGCGGTGAACTCGGTGGTGGAGGCAGAACGCACGTTCGATACGGTCCTGCGCGCCGCGCTCGATCTCGTCGACGGGAACAGGGGCTCGATCATGATCTTGAATGAAACCCGGCACCTGGTGATCGCAGCGTCCCGAGGAATCAGCGAAACCGTCGTAACCGAGACCCGGCAGCCTATGGGTTCGGGCGTCGCCGGTTGGGTTGCCGAGAATGGCGAGCCCGTCCTTCTCGGTGACGAGCCCGAGGGTTACGAGCGATTCAGAGATCTCGTCCCCCACAAGGAGAAGGTCCACTACGCCATGTCGGTTCCACTCCAGCTGAGGGGCGAGATCATGGGCGTGCTCAACGTGGGAGTTACCAACGAGTCGTCTCGGGACGCCTTTACCGCCTACGACCTGCGAATCACGACGATCTTCGCCCAGCACGCTTCCGTAGCCATCGAGAACGCCCGAATGCGCCTGAACGAGCTCATCGCCGTCTACCGACGCTAGCCCGCTCCCGCTCAGTTCGTCGGTCCCGAGGCCTTCACGCTGCGATAGAAGTCGTCGATGACGGCTCGGAGAGAATCGATCGTCCCATCCGATTCCCGTCGTTCGCGGTCGATTCCCTCGACCGAGCGGGAGAAGTCGTCGATGACCGCTTTCAGGGAGTCGATGGTGCCGGTCGTGTCGGACAACTTCTTGCGGTGGACCTCCAGCTCGTGGTCTCGTTCGGCGAGAATCATCCGGGCTTCGGTGAGCTGTTCGCCGACTGTGCTCAGCTTGTTCCTCAGGCTGGTGATCTCGTGGGTGGCCGCTTTGTAGGATTCGTCGAGGGTTTTCGATCGCTCCACCTGACGGCGAAGAGTCGCGAGCTCGATGGCGAAGTCGTTTGTGAGGGCTTTCACCGATTCCTCGTTCTGAAGACGCTCTCGGTCGAGTCTCGTTTTCCACTCGGCCTCTGACTTCGATGACGCATCCTCCCTGCGGGTGACGAGGCTCTTTTCGAGATCTTCCAACCTGTGCATCCAGTCCCGTTCGAGCTGTTTGGCGCTCTCGTCGTGACCGAGCTGAAGCTCGGCAATGCGTCTCTCGTACCGGTCGCGCGTCGCCTGATGAAGTTTCTTCTCGTGGGCGATTGCATCGATGGCTCGGGCCAACTCCTTTTGGGATTGTTGCTTCAATTTTTCGATCGAGACCCCGAGAAAGTTCTTCTCTTCCTCCATCCGGATCAGCTTCCGTTCAGATTCTTCCTCGAGCGCCCGAAGAGCCTTCTGCCCCTGGTCGTCGCTCTCGGATAGAGCCGACCGATGTTTGGCCTGGATCTGGCCTACCTCGGCCCGGAGGCGGCTGACTTCTTGCATCGCGTCTTCCCGCCGTTGCTCGGCATCTCGAAGAGCTTCGCGCGCCTCGCGGTCTCGTTTGCTCGAGGCCTGTTGATGGGCGTTCTCGAGGGCCGCGATCTGTTTTTCGTGCTGTTGACGAAGGGCCGATTGAGCTTCGTTGGCTTCCCGACGGACCTCGGCAATCCGCTGGGTAGCCTCCTCTCTGGCCTTGTCGAGTGCCTGAATCAGGACATCCTGGCTTTCACGATCGCGGCGGCGTAGCGCTTCGATATGAGCCGCTCGGAGAGAGGAGGTCTCGCTCTCGTGCTCTTTGCGGAGCGCGGCGATCTCGTCGGCGTGCTGCCTGGCGGCGGCATCCAGGTCTTTCTGGAGAGCGGCACGGGCTTTGTCCACTGCCTCACGCGTTAGTTGTTCCTGGTCGTTCACCATGCGGCGGGTTTCGTTCTCGTGAGCCGCCTGCAGAAGTGACATCTGCTCCTGGTGGCGCGCGACGAGGGTCTCGACACGTTCATGCTGCTCGTGCTTCAGTGTCGCGGCGCGCTCCTCGAACCTCAGCCGCTCCGCCTCGAGGAGACGGGCACGGTCTTCTCGGAATTTCTTCGAAAGACCGGCGAGAGCGGAGAACTGGTCCTGCTCGGCCTGCTCCCGGTGTTTGCTGTGGTCGACTTGCAGAGCGGCGGCCTCGCGTTCATAGCGTTCCCGAGTCTCGTCGTGGCGAGCTCGCTCTTCGGTGAGTCGGCCCTCGAGCTCCTGTAACTTGGCGTTGAGCTCGGCCGTCGACTTCTCTGTCGCTTGTCGGGCAGAGTGTAGCTGCTGTTCCAACTGCTGTTTCGCGCCGGCGTGGGCTCGG